>CBDUZQ010000115.1:0-7612 GCA_965371755.1 uncultured bacterium | reverse complement strand
ACGAACGGATTCCACTTTCGGCGCTGACAACTTCGGCGTCGGTATTGACACCGACTCCGGCACAATTCCAGAGTTCTTCAAGTGGGAGTAAGGGTGTGAAGGACGATATTCTGACCTATAGGGAAATGTGTGATTCAGTTGGAGTACAAACACTGCAACGAGGTATGAATTATCGGCTGAATGCAGCCTATACTGTAATTCTGATGTCCCAAAGATCCAATGCACCGTACAAGGATGAGATCCTTGAGGACGGAGTCACGATTCTATACGAAGGCCACGACGAACCTCGAACGTCAACAACGCCCAATCCTAAAACCTTGAACCAACCGATGACAACGAGAACCGGTGGACTGACACAGAATGGGAAATTCGTCGAGGCTGTGAAACGATACGAATCAGGTCACGAGCCAGAGAAAGTACGTGTATTCGAGAAGTTATTCTCGGGAGTCTGGTCTTTCCGTGGAGTCTTCGATCTGGTTGGATACGAATTTGTTGATGATGGAAGCAGGAACGTCTTTCGGTTTTGCCTACAATTGACAGATACAGATGATGCTCCTGAGGCGAGTCAGCCCAAAGAAAGATCTCGGATAATTCCAACATCGGTGAAGAAGGAAGTCTGGGTTCGTGATGGCGGTCGATGTGCAATATGCGGAGCAACCGATGAATTGCATTTTGATCACGATATTCCGTATTCCAAGGGTGGGTCGAGTATTGTGGCTGAGAACGTGAGAGTACTCTGCGCCAGGCATAACCTCAGTAAGGGCGACAAGATTCAGTAAGGAGTCTGGATTCCGTAATTCCGTGCCCGGCAGATGTGCACATCTGCCGGATGGCTCATCCGCTTGGAGGCTCTCTCATAAGATCGTTTCGTCGGGTCTTGACCACGCGGGAGGCGTGGTTGTGACCCGACACATAACTACATGTCAGGCAAGGTCGACAGGTCCCATCCGCCGCGACTATCTAAGCTGATTTTTTCAACAGGCCCAGCAAGCGCCGGGTCACCGGACCTGATGCCCACTACTATTGTCAAATGTGGTAATCGTGTGTTCCCAATTTTACCTTAACCCCGGTCTTTTTCTCAATGATTCCGGCCATTTCCTCGGCGTTGCTGTAGGGACACCCGGGCTTGGCATTGACCAGACAGCTTGACAAGTAGATTTCGTCCGGCTTTATCTCCGATAGCTTGGCGGCTATGCCTATGTTAGGAACAAGACTCCGTCCCGGGCAGATGCATTTGACAAACGAGACCACCTGCACCGATTCGTCAAACTCTCCTTCACCCAAGGCAGCGGCCTTCAGGCAGCGCCACTCCCCGGGACATCCGTAGCCTGAATCCATGTAAGCCCCACATCCAACAACAGCGACTTTCTTCATTTCACACCTCTTGTCTTACTCTCTGGTTCTACCAAGTCACGCCGAGAAATGACGTGGTTGCAGGCATCAGTCGGCATCGCCGACAAAACTCTTGCTATATCACGTCTCCAGCTTCTGCAGCACCTGTTCTCCGGCAATGGCAATGGGTTCCATACTGGGCTCAGGGGAACAGTCCGGGTTCCCTGCGGCCATGAACACAGTGATATCCTCCACCGTCTTCCCGCCCAGGATCAGAGCACTAACGGCATCAATTTCCTTCACCGGTGGTATGTCGTCACTCACGATCTGTCCACCAATCAGTTTCCTGGAGTTCTTGTCGAACACGAGCTTCACGGTCCATGGTTTCATGCCGGGGATCATTCCGTGCTTGCTCCTGGAATCGACCGTTGCCGACACCGGCTCAAAACCTTCGTCCCTGGCCTGCTGCTCATTGAGGCCGGTGGCAGCTATGTTCAAACCGATCAGTCCGCATGCGCATGCATTCAGGATGCCGGGGAAGGGTATCTCGTACCCAGCCAGGCGCTTGGCTACCAACCTTCCCATGATAACGGCGGGGCCGCGCAGGGCGCCTGGATCTGCCCGTGACAAAGTGCTTGTTGTCGGCGCAATCCCCCGCAGCCATTATATCCGGATCCGAAGTCTCAAGGAACTGGTTGACCTTGATGCCGTATTGGCCCATCTCAAGACCGGCATCTCTGGCCAGGTCGACGTTTGGCCTGGTGCCCACGTTCATGAAGAGCATCTCGGCACCAATAACGTCACCGGAGTCAAGCCTCACTCCCGAAACCGCACCGTCCTGGCCGAGAATCTCAACTAACCTGGCGCCCATACTCAGTTCCAGCCCCTTGATCTCCAGAAACTTGCCGACCCGATTCCCCAGCTCATGGTCAAGGATGGTGGGAAGAGGGTAGCCGAGAAGTTCAATGACGGTGATCTCGTAATCGGGATCAGCCTGTTTCAACAGGATCGCGATCTCGAGGCTCACGAAACCGGCTCCGATAAGGGCCAGCTTTCTCGGCTTTCTGTCGGACAGGAACTGCCTCATGGTCTCAGCGTGGCGGAGGGAGCGGAGAATGAAAACGCCGTCAAGATCATTGCCCGGGATAGATGGCATGACCGGACTCGAACCCATCCCCAACACCAGCTTGTCGTAAGCCAACTCCTTGCCGCTGGAAAGCAGAACCTTCTTGCCCTTGGGATCTACCTCAGTTACGCGATCGATTATGCTGTTGACACCCGCCCCGGTGAGCTTGGCGTCAGGGGTAACGATCGAATCTCCAGTGACCAGACCGGCCACTACATGCGGAAGCGCTCACCGTACAATGAAGCGCTCCTCCTCCCTGACATTGGTGACCTCCACCTCAGGCATGAGTTTCCTCGAAAGCACTGAAGCAGGGCCGCCGACGCCCCCACAACCAATTATGACGAGCTTCTCTCCTGGTTCCATTGTCAGTCTCCTTCCACTCTGCTCTTGCTGACCGCCGTGAATAACAGGCTCCCGTTCAAAAGGGAATGCCCTCGGTATTCCTGCGAGAGACTATTCGCTGATGCTTTCTCTAAATAAAGTAGGGTCCTCGACCACTCCAAACAAGCATATATTCGACGGGCAACCGAGGTTTACCCTGGGTTTCCAACGGGCAACGCATATATGTTTCAGTTGGCTACCGACCACAAGAAAATGTCCACAATGTATTAGTGTTAAGAAATACTTCAAAGCATCCGAAAATCACATATATACAGTAGGAGGGATGGTTTGTGCTGACCACGACGGCGGCGGCCGTAAAGGGCGCCGAAGAGTTCATATCTATTTCGCTTCAGTCGCTCAGAGTCGATACTCTGCTCGAGTTCGACCTGTATATCAAGATCGACGGCGATTATGTACTTTACCGTGCGACCAACATGCCGTTTTCAGAGAAAACGCGACAGTTGCTGCTTGAACATAGGGTAGAGAATCTCTATGTATCGTCCAAGAATCGGGACGGCTATCAGAAATACATAGAAAACCACATTCAGGATATCATCGACGATGACACTATAGGCGAGACGGCTAAGGCGACCATACTCTACGATACTGCCAAATTGATGATAATAGATGTTTTCACCAAGCCGGCCGAGATCGAAAGCATCGAACGTGGCATGGCGCTAGTCGAAACGACCGTCCTGCACAGCCTCAAGAACAGGAATGCTTTCCACAATATGCTCAAGGTTATGGCGTTCGACTACACCACCTACACTCACAGTGTAAACGTCTGTACCTTTGCCCTTGCCCTTGCTCAATTCACGGGAATCGACAAGCCGGAGGATCTCCGGCGGCTTGGTGTCGGCGCTCTCCTGCATGATGTCGGCAAGACCAGGATCCCTGAATCGATACTCCTCAAAAAGGGCGCCCTGACGCCGGATGAGAGGAAAATTGTAGAGAAACACCCCCAGTGGGGTTTCGAGATCATTCTGGAGACAGACCTGATTCCGCACGAGTCGCACTACCCCATTTTGCAGCATCACGAACGGGAGTGCGGCTCAGGATATCCCCATAGTCTCAAAGCCGGTGAGATCCATCAGTACGGCAAGATTGTGGCCATCGCCGATGTTTTTGACGCCATGACGACAAAGCGCGTGTATCGCCAAGCGGTGGATTCATTTCCTGCTTTGAAAGAGATGCACGAAGAGTCGGATGCCTTCGATAAGGAACTGCTGGATCAGTTCACACGAATGATGGGCAGTCAAGAGTAGCGACCCTTGAGGTCTCTGCGTCTGATTTGGAACTCCACAGAACCTCGGTCCGCCATGCTCAGTTGAATTTTCGTGTCTGAAAAAAAGCCGGCATTACTGCCGGCTTTCAAGTATTTGTATGTAGTTGCTTGCTGTTACGGCAGGACCAGCCAGAAATCCGCGGAGAATTTACGCTGGGAGCTACTGGAATTCCAGCTCAGGTCGTCATCGTCATCGAATATGCCGATTTTAGTCTTGATTCTGCCAAGTTCGGTCATGTCGAGGTCCTTCTCCACTTCCCTGGCGGTCAGGCTGCGCGTCATCACCAGCGTATACTCACCGGCCGAGTAGTTGTACGCCGCCTGAACCTCCCAGCGGCTTTCAGCGTCCCAGTCAATACCTTCATCATTGATGATCCACCCAGGAACGGTCATCGTGTTGGACCAGTTATCATCGTTTTGAGTGACTTCCCATGTTACCAGCTTTCGCTCGCTTTTGAGCAGAATGTCACCGGTGAAAAGCCATTCATCCTGGTGCACATATGTCGGGCGCTTATCCAGTTGGTCTCCGGATGGGTTTGGGCTCGCGACCCGGTTGGGGCCGTCGTCCCATAGAATATTGCTATCGACCATTCTTCCGTCTTCAGCACGGTTCATAGTCCCGGTCGTAAGCACACGCCAGTTCCACAAGTCCCAACCGGTCAATGTGGCGCCTTCAAAAAGAACGAAGACCTGATCTTCCCCAAGATAATTCTGATGAATGAAGTTGAAGAAGGGCTGGTCATAGGCCCAGACATCCCGCTGCATGCTGCTGTCGGTGTCGGTCCACACCAGACGCAAGTATAACCGGCCGTGCTTCTTAATGGCCTGCACATCCACCTCGCCCGGTGCGGTCAGAGATTTGGACGGTCCCAAGGGAGATCTCAACGGAGCAACGGGCAGAGTGAAGGTCTGTGACAATTCAATCGTAGTAGGTGCAACGGAATTCCAAACCGGATCATCGTACACCAGCGGCGTGGCCGGGGCGGCGGTCGTGTCGGCCGTTACGGTGATGGTTGTGTCAGGCGGCGGGTCGTCGTCGTCGTCGTCGCCGCACCCGACAAAGAACAAGGTGCTCAACGCCATTGCTGCTACAATAAGTTTCTTCATCAGTAATCCTCCTGCGATATTTGCTCTTGTGTTTTGTACAAGATAACGCCGTCGCTGTTGCGTGCAAAGTGAATTCTTCACTCGAGCCGCTTCACGACAATCATGGTCAAGTCGTCAAAAACATGCTCCGGTGATGCGAACTGTCTTACGGCCAGGTAAACGGCGTCAAAAATCTCTGCCGAAGGCCGCTCGTGGTTTTCGCGGACGATGTCGATGAGGCGATCGAGTCCGAGTTCTTCATCGTCACGATCGAATACTTCGCTGATACCGTCGGTATAGAGATAGATGATATCGCCGGGGTTGATGTAAACCGGACGCTCTTCGTACTCCGCCTCGGGCGCCACCCCGAAGAGCGGTCCGCCCTCACGAAGGTACTCCACACTGCCGTCGGACCGCAGCAGGATGGGCAGGCAGTGTCCGCAATTGGCGAAAGTGAAAACATGGTTTTTGGAGTCCAGCACCCCGTAGACCGCGGTCACGAAACTCCCGGGACGCACTGATTCGTAGAGCAGGTTGTTGACTTTGCGACAGATAGTACGGAGCGCGTAGTTGTTGCGGATCTCAGCAATCAGCGAAGCTCGGAACGACGCCATAATCAGCGACGCCGGTATCCCCTTACCGGAAACATCGCCGATAGCGATGCCATACTGGCCTTCCACGATCTTGATGAAGTCGTAATAGTCTCCACCTACTTCGAACGAGGGTATATTTCGTCCATACAAATCGTAGCCGGGAATGTCCGGATGAACGCGGGGGAGGAAGCTCTCCTGTATCTCCCGGGCGATGCTGAGTTGTTCCTTCAGCTTTTGACCGGCGATCAACTGTTCGTGCAGTCGGGCGCGTTCGATTGAGACCGCTGCTTGTGAGGCAAAGGCCGAAGTCAGGGCCACCAGTTCCGGTTTGAAAGCGTTCAGCCGGTCACTTTCGAGATTGATAGCACCGATCGTGCGATCATCAAGCTTGATCGGCACCACTACTTCGCTCCTGGTGCCGTCACGTGAGTTGACATACCGCTTATCAGCCGCCACGTCCGCCACGATTATCGGCTCACCCGATTTGGCGACGTTGCCTACCAGTCCCTGGCCCACTTTCAACTGAATACTGGGGCCGCTGGCCGTTTCGTATCCGGTGGTATACAGCGATTGAAGGATACCTGTCTCCGGGTCGATCAAGAAGACACCGCCGGCGTTGAACTCAACCACCTCCTTAAGAGCCTCCAGAATCATGTGCAGGACTTCATCGAGCCTCAGGGAACTCGAAAGCTGTTGGCCGATCTGCAAAAGCAGATCTTTCTGAAGGGCCTCGCGGCGGACCTGGCGGTAGAGATGAGCGTTGTCGATGGCGACAGCGATCTGGTTGGCCAGGCCGATCAGTACATCCACATCGGCCTCTGTGAATTGTCCATCCTGTTTATTGATTGCTTCAATAACACCGATCATCTGACCTTTGCCGATCAACGGCACCGAGATGAGCGATTTCATCTCGACCCCGCCGAGACGGCCGATTTCAAGGTCGACGCGCTGGTCAGTGGAAGCATCGTGGATAATCACCGGTTCTCTGTGGTTGGTCACCCAGTCGACAACGCCCCCGCCGACCTCACGATGGAAATGGTCCATCTCGAAATCCGAGGCGTTCATGAAGCGGACTTTCATGTCGGTGCGCTCGTGATCGACTCTGAATACCAGCGCCGCTTCCGAACCGGCGGCGGCGATAACCAGGCGCAGGACGCGCTCGATCAACTCCTCGTATTCCAGGGTCGAATTGAAGATGCGGCTGGCTTCGAGCAGCAGTTTCTCGGCGCGGGTGTGGTCATGAGCGTAGTTCATGTGGTTGAAGGTACTCTTTACCGCCGGTTTGTCAATCGGAATGCCACGGTCAAGCCGTGTTTCTCGCGCTTCGCGCGGCACAGAACCGATGGCCGGGGGGTGTGCCTGACGGGATCACCTAAATGAAATGATGGTGCGGTGTCGGTTACTTGATGTACTTACCAAGTGCGGGATGCTGTTGAATTAGTTGCTTTACATAGCTGCTGTCGAGACCCTTGTTGAGGGCGCGCTTGAACAGTTGTGCCGCCTGCTCATAGTCCCCACGGCTGAAATGTCGCTCTGCCATCTCGTTAAGAACAGCGATTGGTGCGTCGGAGAGTTGCACCAGTTGCTCCAGGACAAGATCACGCTCTTTGGTGCGACCCTGACGTTCATACACCATGCTCAGTCCCAGTAGCGGGTCGGCGTTGTCGGCGTCGATTTTCACGGCCCATCTGAGTGATTTCTCAGCCTGTTCGTAATCACCCTGCTCGAAATAGGCTCCGCCCAGCTTAGTGGCGATTATTGCGTTGTACGGATTCAGCCCTGATGAAATCCGGAACAGATCAAGGGCGC
>CBDUZQ010000114.1:0-7659 GCA_965371755.1 uncultured bacterium | reverse complement strand
GATATCATCGATATCTCCGACCTCGTCTACCTCGTTGACTATATGTTCACCAGTGGTCCCCCGCCGCCGTGTGAGGAAGAGGCCGACATGAACGGTGACGGTCAGATCGACATCTCCGACCTGGTCTACCTGGTTGACTACATGTTCACCGGCGGCCCAGCCCCGGTGCCCTGCGACTACACGCCGCCGCCGGCCAAGGTGGGCGGTCAACAGGCGGACATCTCCTTCGACATCGAGTATGCCAATGGGATTTCCACGGTGGTCATGAACTCGCCGATCGACCTGCGGGGTATTCAGCTTGAACTCAAGGGTACTGGCCCCGCTCCGGCGAATCTGGTCGGCGAACATGTCGACATGATTCACGGTCGCGACGGCTGGGTGGTTAAAGTCGGTTTGCTCGATCTGGACGGTGGTGAGATCATCAGCGCCGACACGCGTAAGGTCGTACGTTTCGAGGGTAAGTACACGCTTGAAGCAGTCATTGTTGCCGATCTGAACGCGCGCTCGATCACGCCGATGATCGGTAGTGTCCTCAAACAGAACGAACTGCCGACGGTGTATACGCTGAGCCAGAACTACCCGAACCCGTTCAACCCCAACACCTCGATTTGCTTCGCCCTGCCGGAAGCTGCTGAGGTCAGGCTGGAAGTCTTCAACCTTCTGGGTCAGCGGGTGACCACATTGTTGAATCAGCGGCTGGAAGCCGGTAATCATACGGCCGAATGGAATAGCCAAAACGAACTTGGCCAAACCGTAGCCAGCGGTGTTTACTTCTACCGCCTGGAGACGCCACGTTTTACCGAGAGCAAGAAGATGGTACTGCTCAAGTAGATCAGAGGCGGTTGAAGTAACTCCCGCTTCCCCCTCAGCGGGAGGATATAGCCCGGTGGCGCCAGTGCTCGCGCCGCCGGGCTGTTTTTGTTACGGCGATTTGTCATCTCAAGATTTAGTTGTTTTGGCTTCCCGTGATATTGTATAATTATAGGTTATGAGTGAAGAGTATATCGGCAGCTATAAGGTGCTTGAGAAACTGGGAGCAGGTGGTATGGCCCAGGTTTTCCTGGCGGTCCATCAGGACGTGCCTAATCTAAAGGTCGTCTTGAAGGTTCTCAGTGACCCCCGCTTAGGCGAACGATTCAAGCAGGAAGCCGACAAGCTGGCGCTGCTGGATGGTCACCCGAATATCTGCCGCATCAAACACTTCTTCAGTCACGGTGACGATATCGTCATCGCCATGGAGTACATCGATGGCGTTACGCTGGAGGAGAAAATCAAGTCGATGCGTCGCCTCGAGGTCCAGGAGGCGGTTCAGATTTGCGGCGAAGTGCTGGATATTCTCTCGTTTGCACATCAGAAGGATATTTATCACCGCGACATCAAACCGGGCAACGTCATGGTAGACAAGTCCGGTCAGGTGAAGGTGATCGATTTCGGTATAGCCAAGGGCAAAACCGATCCGAACCTGACAATTGCCGGTACCGCCTGCGGGACCCCTGCCTACATGGCGCCGGAGCAATTCAACCCGACCGATCAAGCCAACTATGCCCTTTGGGACATCTATGCTGTTGGTACGACACTATACATGATGCTCACCGGTGAATGTCCTTTTAAAGGTGACAACCCGTTCGCGCTTCGTGACGCCAAGCTGTTCTCCGATCCGCCCAGCCCGTGCTCGCTGAATCCGGCTATCCCGAAACCGCTGGAGGAAGTAATCCTGAAATCGCTGGCGCGCGAGAGCAACCAACGCTATCAGACAGCGGATGAGATGCGCGCAGCCTTGAGTCAATTCGTACCTATGGCGCCGGCCAAATCGTCTACGCCACCCGGTGGTGTGACCGTTGAGATTCCGAGGACGACCGGCAAGAAGACCAACAGGCTCCTGTGGCCGGTTTTGGGGGCAGTCGCAGTGGTAGTGCTGGCTTTTGTCGGCTACAAGTTTGTGCTCTTGAACGGTGCCGGCGACCCTGATGGCCAGGCCGATCAGTCAGCCGGCGACACGACAACAACTATGGTCGATGCGACTGAACTGCCGGCGTTTCTCGAAATCAGTGTGAACCCGCCAGGCGATCTCTATGTTGACGATTCTCTCATAAGGTTGTCTACTGACGCGGAGATTGTCGATGTCGACACGGGCAGGCACATTGTCCGGGTGGAGAACAGTCGTGCGTCCAACCCGATCATGACGGACACGGTGCACGTGGTAGCGGACGAGGCCCGACGACTCGATTACACTTTCACTATGCCGAAGCCCAAGCCCAAACCGCCGCCTCAGGAGAAGAAAGTACAAGTGAGAATCGCTTCGATTCCGCTTGGTTCAACTATCTACATCGATGGTAAGCGTCAGGCAAAGCCGACGCCCTACACGTACCCCTTGAAGAAGGGGGAGCATCGCATCCGCCTCGAACACGGCGACGGCGCTGAACGGCTGCAACGTGATACGACCATAAATGCTGTAGGTGACACTCTCACCTTGTTTATGAATCTGAGTAATTAATGCTTTACTACCATTTGAGCGCTGCCTATATTTTTTTCAAGCGCGTTACAGGATAACCAATCTCAAGGAGTTCAGATATGAACATTCTCGGCGCCAATTGCGGACGTACCCTGGTGGCCTTGTTAGTTCTGCTGGGTACCATGGCCGGGCCAGGGGTGGCCACGGCTCAGGAAGCGGGTTCGCTGACTGAAAAGATCGGCGAATGCATGGGGCACTATGTCTACGGTCGGTTCGATGAGGGGATCAACCTGGCCAACGACCTGATAAAACGGGCTGATTTGACAGCGCAGGACAGCGTGGCCATCTATGAATCACTGAGTATCCTGAACTATGCCAAGGGGGATACATTCCATCGCAAGTCGGTTGATTATCTGAACAAGATTTCGAAAATCGGACCGTGCGTGATTCAACTCCCGCGTGATTTGTGGCCGGCGGAGCTACGCAACAAGTGGTTTGAAATCACGAACGGTACTGATGCCTTCACTTGCGGTAGTGACAGTAGACCGGGAGTGAAAACTATTGCCATAATGGAGTTCGACAACTTCTCCGTGCAGAAGTACCAGGACCAATTGGGGCCTATCGGCAAGGGACTGGCCGACTGGTTTGAACATGATTTCAGGAAGATCAGTTCGCTGACCGTGGTCGAGCGTGATAAGATCAACTTCGTTCTGCAAGAATTGGAGTTGCAGAAATCAGGCACCGTTGACCGAACTACTGCTGTCAGGGCGGGTAAAGTACTGGGTGCACAGTTTATGGTGTTCGGATCAATCACCCAGCTCGACGCCAAGAACACTGGCATGGTGGTCAAGGTCGTGAGTGTGGAGACATCCGAGATAGTGGCTTCAGTCGACTGGCGAGGCAAGCCGAACTACTCCAAGATCGAGCAGGAGTTGGTGGTGGAGCTGGCCAAACAACTCGACATAGTGCTCAGCGATGATGTGAAGAAACTTATCGAAGAGGGCGGCACCGAATCACTCGACGCTACCACCTTCTATTCCAAGGGGCTTGAGTACAGCGACCGATACGACTACAAGCGAGCCTACGAATATTACAAGAAGGCCTTTGAACTCGATCCGGACTTCACCGAGGCTAAGCAGAAGATGGATCTCTTGCAGCCTCTGGCGACATGATGAGTGCGTGATGCGTATCGGCAGTATGAAGGAGGTCAAATGATGCGAAATAAGGCAGGTATTGTCCTTGTGCTGGCATCGTTGATGCTGGCAGGATGCTCGCAAAGCCTGTATATGCAGGGACGACGCCACTTGCAGAACGAGCGCTATGATCCGGCTATCGAATCGTTCTATCAGGAAATCGCTGCTAATCCTACCAACCATGAGGCTTGGCGAGAACTCGGGGTTGCTTACTATGAGCAAGGCGACCTGACCAAGTCGGAGGAGGCGCTTAAGCAGGCCAGCAATATCAGGCCGGATGCGCGTACGCAGCTCTATCTCGGTCTCGTTTATGAGCGACGGGAACTGTACGAGAATGCCATTGACGCCTATACGGCGTCCTTGAGTCTGGGGTCTGGCGGCCGCACCGCCGAGATCACGCGCGATCACCTTAGGCGGCTCGTACGCAAGAATCAGGAGGTTGAGATTGCCCGCGCGTTGGAGAATGAAGCGGACATTGATGCCGCCACAATTCCCGACAACACTATCGCCGTACCCAGCTTTGATGGGTCACATCTGCCGCCGGAGCTGGCGCCGATAGCTCTGGGTTTATCTGAGTTTACTGCAATCGATTTGGCCAAAGTGCGCTCTTTGACCGTGGTTGAGCGGGCCAAGTTGGCTATCCTTCTCGATGAACTCAAGTTGGGAAGATCTGGCTATGTTGATCCGGCCACGGCGCCGAGGGTCGGTCGGATTATGAAAAGTCGACGTATCGTCACGGCGTCAGTGTTGGCGCTTGGTGATGAGGGACTCAGGCTCGACGGTACTGTGGTAAGCACGACTGACAGTGCTGCCGTGATCCCGGAAGGGGTTGAGGGTAAGCTTGAAGATATCTTTGCTCTTCAGAAGAAGTTCGTATTCAATATCATCGACAGCCTGGGAATCACACTGACCGTCGATGAGCGCGATGCAATCGCTAAGGTTCCGACCGAGTCCTATCTGGCCTTCTTAGCCTATTGTCGGGGACTTGACTATCGCCAACGTGGCATGGAGAGCGCTGCCCGGGCCGAGTTCGGCAAAGCGGTGGAGCTTGACGCCGGTTTTGGTGTCGCCGATACCGAACTCCACACTGACGTTGGCTTAACATCAGATGGCTCGTCGCTTGATCAGTCATTTGAATCTCTGGAAGGAATCGTTAGTCAGGGAGAGGGACGCACGGACAGTGGTCTGGACTCGCGACTCACGAATATCGTTGCCAATGGCGGAGTGCTTCCCAGTAGCGGTGGCGAAGGGGCCGGGCTGACCCCGGCGCAAGCCGGCATCACGCCTGTTATCATAAGGGGGGACCTCGATGCAAACTAAACGTATGACGACAGTACTGCTGGTGGTATTAGCAGGTTGCCTGATGATGGCGACGACTACGTATGGTCAGATTGTATACGGGCGGCCCGCCTCCGGTACAACTGGCCTTGTATATAGTAATTGGAGCCTGGAAGATTCGGCGCAGAAAACAGATATCACCCAGATCAGTTTTCCTGTGCGGTTGTTTCTTCCCCTACAGGATAATTTCGAGGCCGACGTGTACGTCGCGGCATCCTCCAACAGTATGGACCTGGGCGAGAATGACTATAGTCTTTCAGGACTTGGTGACCTTCGTCTGCAGTTCAATCGTTCCTTCAGCGATGATCAATTACTGGTCAGCTTCGGAGTCAACTTGCCCACCGGCAAAACGAAACTCAATCGTGCTGATGAGATACCGGTCTTGCAGATGCTGACACTGGATTTCCTGAGCTTTTCACAACGTCGCTTCGGCGAAGGACTCGGCTTTAACCTCCTGGTCGGCGGGGCGCAGATGGTCGGGGAACTGCGAGTCGGCGCCGGCGTTACCTATCGCTATATCGGCAAGTATGACCCCTACGAGGGCGTCGAGGAGTATGATCCGGGTGACCTTGTCAATTTCAACGCCGGAGCTGATTGGGAAAACGGACCTACTACAGTTTCGGGAAACGTCGTGGTTTCTTTCTACGGCAAGGATAAATGGAATGATCGCGAAGTCTTCAAAGAGAGTTCGCAAATGGGGTTCGGTCTCAGCGTCAATCACAATCCGGAAGGATTCAGGGCTGGTGGATCGCTCGGGTATGTCGCTCGCGGACGCAATTCGTTCTTTGCGCCCGAAGAGAGTAAACTCAAGGTCTACGGCAATGAACTGTCCTTGGCGGGCGACCTTTCGTGGCTGCCGCCAAACGGATGGTCCTACGGTCCAAGCGCAGTACTCAGGCTTATCGCTGAAAACGAACAGGGATTCGGCAGCTCCACGATTTTCGGGTTCGGTGGAACAGTGGGGCGGAGGCTTGGCGACACAGGATCATTGGAAGTGAGTCTCAGGTACTTCACCGGTTCTGCTGACGGCGGTAATGCCGACGTCAGCGGACTGCAGATATCAACCAGCGTCAGGATAAGCAGGTAAGGAGGTCGGATGATGCAAGGAAATAATATGTTCAGAATCTCGGCCTTGTTACTCGGTTTAGCATTCGTGCTGATGACGCTGGGTTGTTCGGGCAAGACGCTCAATGAAGCTGATAACACGACATCGGTAAGTATGAATTTCAAGGTGGCCTCACCGGGTATGATCGATGCGGTAAGTCAGTTTCGAGTGATTGTAACCGCAGAAGACATAGACCCGCCCATTCAGTCGCCGCTGGTTTTGACAGGGCGTTATCTTGAGGGAATCGTCCTGGTTCCGCCTGGCGACGGACGAACGTTTACTGTGGAGGCCAGCGATGTTGAGGGGATGGTGCTCTATCGCGGCGATACGACGGTGAGCATTTCTCCTGGAGTTGTGACCGAGCTTACCATCAATCTCTATCCGGAAGTATCGTTAATCCGAGTATCGCCGCGCTATCTCGAAGTGCCTGCCGATGCGGTTTTCTCGGTTGACATCAGGGCGTTCAACGTGCGCGAGCTTTACGGAGCTTCGTTTCATTTGCACTGGCAGGGTGGGATCATCTATCCGGACAGTGCTCACCCACTGACGCCGCTGGGTACAGATATTGCCTGGGTCGATCGTATTGAGCCGGTACTTGGATACTATTCTATAGGTGTTTCGCAGACCGATCAAATGACACCGATCGTCGATGCGAACGGCGATGGTGATCTGGCGAGAGTCTTCTTTACCAGTTTCACACCCGACCTGGGGATACAACTGGCGGCTTTGTCGGTCGAGGTCACTGGGCTTACTGCGATATACGCTGATTCGATAGGTTCGATGCCGATTGAGAGTGTCTCTGTCGATGGGAGTACTATAGTGGTCGGCACGCCGGAGTTGTAGCGATCCAGTGGTGACCTGCAGTTGCTTATTGAGTGGCAGGTCGGGTCTCAGTGTGACCTGAGTGATAAGCCACATTTTCGCTTCGCACCACACGCTGGATTGCGAGAATGTCGAAACCCGTCCTTCGACTGCGCTCAGGACGGTCCTTCGGACCAGGGGTTTCGATCTACCAAGACTCGCAGGAACGACGGAGAGTAGATCCGCGCGAAGCGCGAAGAACAGGCTTGCCTGTCACCCTGAGCGGAGTCGAAGGGTGGGTGGACAGTTTGTGATGGTAGCAGTTGTAGGTGAGGTCTCTTCGCGACCTGAAAAAAAGTCAGGAGCACAGGGCTCCTGACCTACAAATCCTGTGGTTCACTATTAGATCTATATCACTTCAGCAACATCATGCGCTGAGTTTCACTGAAGTCAGTAGTTTCGAGACGGTAGAAGTAGATGCCGCTGGCCACGGCGTGGCCGGTGGCGTCGGTAGCATCCCAGGTCGCCTCCGTATAGCCGGCGTTCACGTGGCTATCAATCAACGTCGCCACACGCTGACCGAGCATGTTGTAAATCGACAACGTGGCTTGGCCACTGCTCGGCAGGTAGAATCGGATCGTCGTGAATGGATTGAACGGGTTGGGGTAGTTCTGGTATAGCTCGACCGTAGTCGGCAGAGTCGCCTCAGTCGCAGGCTGTCCCAATGCCGCTTCCAGCGACTCGCGAAGTATGTTCCTGCCCTGGCTTTC
>CBDUZQ010000113.1:0-7662 GCA_965371755.1 uncultured bacterium | reverse complement strand
ATACCCTGAATCTCTACGGCAGCGGCGGCAGTGATGCGTATATCGTCAACGTCACGGGAAGCGGTGACTACATTGTCAACGTCCGCGAAACCGGTGCTGAGGACGACGGCATCGACACCCTGACCATCAACGGCACCGACTCCATCGACGATTTCCTCCTTCGTGCCGCGGCCGATACGGTGACCGGGGGCGTGGCCTTTGTAGCGGCCCTGCACGGGCCTTTGCTGGAGCGGATCAACTACGACGAGGACCTGGAGGAGCTTACGCTCGATGTGGGGGCGGGCGACGACAACGTCACGTTGGACGACAACTGGGCCAAAACGACCGTCCTCGGCGGGGCCGGTCGGGACAACTTCCAGATCGGTCAGATCTTCAAGACCGAACGTGATGCCGCCAACGCCAACGTTGCTGAAGAAGACGAGTTCGAAACGACCGACACCACGCGAGGGTTCCTCTCCAATGGCGTCAGCGTTCACACGACGATCGAAGGCGGAGATGACGCCGATACGTTCGTCGTCTTCCGCAACAAGGCCGTGCTCGATCTGAAAGGCGAAGACGGCGACGACCTGTTTGTGATCCGCTCCTTCGCCGAAGAGGGTTCGAAGGAGAGCAAGTTGGACCTGGGCGAAGGCTCCGACCTCGTCGAGTACGTGTCCAACGCGCCGGTCGAGGTCATCGGCGGCGACGGCAACGACACCTTGCGCGTGATCGGCACGGAGTTCGCCGACCGCTATCTGGTCACCGCCGGCGCCGTCCAGGGAGCCGGACGGACGCTCACCTTTGACGAGATCGAAAATCTGGAAATCGACGGGGCCGAGGGGGACGACGAATTCTTCGTTTTCGCCACCAGCGCTGGCGTGAAGACAACGCTCTTCGGGGGGCTGGGGAACGACACTTTCAGTATCGGCGGCGACTCGAAGGAGGTCACGGCTTCCGACGACGATATTGTCGCCGCCGCTGAAGGGCCGCACGATCTGTTGGGAATCGAAGGTGAGCTGATCATCAACGGCTTCTCCGGCGAGGGTTCGGCCACCGGACTGGGGGACCCGGTCATGCTGTTTGGCGAGACGAATCAGCTTCCGTCGGCCGGCGACGTGTTGGAGTTCACCGGCGGCAGCCAGGGCGCCAACGATTTGATGACCGTGTCGACGGCCGATCTCCAAGCGGTTGTCGACGCCGACGAGGACCTGGACACGATCGCCGATCTGGTGGGACTTACGCTGGAGATCAGCAGGGGGGAGGGCCTCTCTCGATTCTGGCAGATCGTCTCTATCGCGGAGGGATCCGTGGAGTCGGTGATCGACCTGAAGAATCCCACCGTTCCGGCACCCGAATGGGGAGTGCCCAACGACAATAGCACGTTTGCCATCGGAAACCTGTCGCCCAACTTCTTCGTCGACGAGGACAACACGCTCGATCTGTTGAGTATCTATAACGACGGCAGCAGCACGTCCGACACCGGTCTACTGACCGACACGACGCTCACGGGACTGGGGATGGTGGCCGCCGTAATCACGTACGATAACCTGGAAGAATTCGAAATCCTGCTCGGCACGGGCAACGACATCTTCACCGTTTCCAACACGGCCGACGGTATGATCACCGCCGTCCACGGCGGAGGCGGGGCCGACGATATCACCGTCGAGGGCCGGGGCGGCCTCGACGCCCGCGGCCTCGACGCGCCGCTGGTTGTCTTCGGCGACACCAGCCAAGACGGCAGCCGCTACGACGACACCTCCGACAAGGTCTACCCCGGCTTCGCATATAAGTTCACCGGCGGCGGAGACGACACCATCAAAGCCTCGACGTCGGCTGAAAGCGTGGTGATCTACGGCGGCGTGGGCAACGACGTAATCCACGGCAGCCAAGCCGGAGATCATCTTGCCGGCGGCTTAGGCGATGACAATATACACGGCGAGCCCGGTCTTGACCATATCTACGGTGATTCCGGTTTTAACGTCGATCTGCAAACGCGCCAGCTTACAGTAGTCACCGTTGAAACCGCAGGAGCGGATGAGATCCATGGCGATGCGGGCCATGATATCATCTTCGGTGACCACGGCGTGATCGAGCAGACAGATGGGACAGAGAGGATACTGACCACCGGTAGCGTTGAAAGGATCTATACCGTAGAGCCGACGAATGGTGCCGGAGACATCATCGAAGGGAATGCGGGTGATGACATAATACTGGGCGGCACTGCCGACGATGTAATTCATGCAGGCGCCGGCATTGACCTGGTCTTTGGCGACCAGGGAGAGGTTCTGAGTGAAGGTGGTGCCAATACAGTAGTGACTTACAACGAACCACCGCCTTGGTTCGAAGGCTACACCTATACGGCAACAGATACAACCGACGATGATGCCGGAGATGTCGATGTGATCTACGGCGATGACGGCGGAGATTATATCCTGGGTCAGCAGGGTGCAGATGTTATTTATGGCGGACCAGGTGACGACGATATTTACGGCGGGCACAATGTGGCCGGCGGGCACGACGCCGGTGATTTTATCGACGGTGGCGCCGGTAATGACGTGGTGGCTGGCGACAACGCCAGCGTCCAGCGTACGGACGGGGATGTAAGTCCACGGTTCCGTTCACTTGAAGGCACAGTGATTTACGGCGAAGACACAGACGCCGGCAATGACGGCATTGCTCTGGTCACCGGCAGTCCACAGCAAGATCCGAACGGTATCCACGTGCGTGAAGTTGAACTGTTCGGTTCTTCTCATCCCCCGGATTCGCATACCTTCGGTGATGACATCATTGCGGGAGGTGCAGATGATGACGTGCTCTTTGGCCAGCTCGGAAAGGATATGATCCATGGTGACGGGCAAATTACAGATTCCGAATCGCATGAATTAGTGGCTTTGACTGAGCCCATCGAAGGAAGTGACATCGGCGGTGATGACTACATTGAGGGTAATGGCGGTGACGATACGATATGCGGCGGTATCGGTCAGGATGACATCATAGGCGGCAGCTCCAGCCTGTTCAGCCTGATTACTCCCGATCTGCGACCGGATGGTTCTGATACCATCTATGGCGGAAACGGTGACCTTGTTGACCGTAACGACCCTGGTGATGAATCTGCTCAAGGCCATGCGCGGGATGCTGACATGATCCTGGGCGATAACGGGAATATTTTCAGACTGGTGGGTACTGACGGCAGCTCCAGCGGTGCGTACCTGACATTCAGCTACGACAACTACACCGGCGCTGACGGACTCAAGATTGTGCCGCGCGCCGCCGAACTGCTTGACTACACTCCGGGTGGTCTTGATTATGACCCGACGGTAGCTCAGGCAGCGAATGACATTGGCGCTGCCGATGAGATTCACGGTGAATTCGGAGATGACTCCATCTATGGCATGAAGGGCAACGACATCCTCTTCGGCGAGGGCCAGGATGATGATTTAATCGGCGGCTATGGTTCTGACTGGATCTCGGGCGGAACCGGTAAGGATGGGGTGCTTGGAGATGACGGAAGAATCTACACCAGTCGCAACGACACAATTGGTGAGTCTTTATATGGTATTCCAAAGTTTGCGAATAACGAGCTCGACAAATTCATCTACACCCCCGGTAAGATTCAACAGGCGGACATCAATGTGCCGGGTAAGCTGAAAAAGACGGTCAACTTGACGCCCTTCAAGCTGGGAAATCCTGATCTCTTGGATTATGCTGATCAGGATCCTGAACATGCAGACGACATCATTTACGGCGGTTGGGACGATGACTTTCTGCATGGTGGCCCCGGCGATGATGCTATTTCCGGCGCTGAAGCGTTGCCTGACTTCTATAACGCCCCGTCTAATTTCGGTGATGTCTTGGCTTTTAACCCAGCAACCGGTGAATTTGAAGCCTACGACGAGTACGATCCGTGGAGCAAGATTGACGGATTCCTGCTTAACTTTGATGCCGGGGAAGGTGTGGAAGTTGATACCAACTTCTGGAGTGACGGCAACGACGTAATTTTTGGCGATCTTGGCAACGACTGGCTTGTGAGCGGCACAGGTAATGATCACCTTTACGGCGGTTATGGTAACGATCTGTTGAACGTGGATGACAACCATGAGACAAACGGCGGCGCCAACGACGCGCCCGACACTCATCCCTCTTATGAAGACATCGCCTACGGCGGCGCCGGCCGGGATGTGTTGATCGCGAACACCGGCGGAGACCGGCTCATTGACTGGGCAGGTGAATTTAACAGCTATATTGTGCCTTTTGCGCCTTTTGGTATGGGCACGGTGAGCAGGACATTACAGCCGCAGCTCATGGATTATTTCTATGACCTGTCGGCAAGCGATGGTGCTGATCCGACCCGGAATGGAGACTCGGCGCGTAACGGTGAACCTTACGGTGAACTCGGCCTGGTCAAGCAGAAAGACTTTGACTGGCACGGTCAGACCGGGGCGCCGGATGATCCGCAACCTGGTAACATCGCCGGCGGCCGGCGGGATGTACTCCGTTCAGCCACCTTCAACACCGGACAGATGGAGGGATTTTTTACAGACAGCGGCGTTTTTACAGTTGAAAACGGTTCATTGAGCGTCTCGGCTGAATCTCTTGGTGGCGATGCTGTCAGCGTATTTAACGTTGATGAAATGCTGCCGCAATACTTCGAGCTTCAGGCGACTGTCAATGCCGTAAAGGCGACCGGTGGATGGAAGTCTAATGCTTTTGTTATCTTTGACTACCAGCATGAATATGACTTCAAATTTGCCGGAATCAATGTTTCTCTTGACAAAATCCAGATGGGGCATCGTACTGCTGAGGGCTGGATCGTGGATGTGCAGTCTAATGTCCGGGTCAAACCGGACATAAACTACAACATGCTCGTTGCGATCAACGGCACTAACGTTACCGTGGTTGTCGATAATAATGAGTTTTTCAGCCATACTTTTGCTCCGCGGGTGGATGCAGACGGTTATGTTTACGGTCTGAACAGTGGTATGGTGGGACTGGGCTCTGATAATTCCAGGGGCACATTCGATAATATGGCGGTACTGGTACTGCCACCGGAGATTACTTTCGAGGGCACCGAGGAATTCCCCGACACGGACGATACAATCAAGTTCACTGCAGTGACCGGCGAGTGGGAGCTGCAGCAGCCCAATGGCGATCGATATGATGGCGAGCCGGCAGTTGGCAGCGATACCGCGATCAGTTTTGTCGATCTGGGCCTGGAGGATGGTCTGGAACTGACATCCATTCTGGATCTCGAAGTAACGCTGAATACGGAGACTATGGGCGGCATGGTCTTTGATTACTACTACGACCCGAACAACTTCAAGTTTGCTGCCATCGACGCTGATGCCGGCCAGGTGGTCATCGGGCACTACACCGACAAGAGCGGGTGGGGCTACGATGCAGTGTTCGATACAACCATTGAGGCCGGCGTTGACTATGACCTGGCACTCTCACTGAAAGGCGCCACTGTCAACCTTTCAGTAAAGGAATCCGGTGCAGAGGACTGGCAGGCCATGGTGGGGCATGTGTTTAACGCTGTAACGGTGGACGGTGAGTTCGGCCTGCTCAGCAAAGACGGCGGCACATCATTTGATGCGGTTACCGTGAGGACCGATGACCCGGGTTTCCCATTACCGGAATACTTGATGGCTGCGTCCTTACCAACGGATTTGGTCAGTGATGAGAACTTACTGAGCTACTCAGAACTTGACCCGATTATTGAAGAGGCAATCACTCGCTGGTCGGAATCCCCACTTGTTGATGATGAGATGTTGAACGAACTGAATAACGTGTCTTTCATCATCGCCGACCTGTCAGGCGCAGCCCTTGGCATGGCCATACACGATACGGTCTATATAGACATCAATGCTGCCGGCCATGACTGGTTTGTTGATTTCACTCCTGAAGATAACCTGGAATTCACGCTGCAAAATGAAGAAGGTGGACTGGCAGCGGATCCATCAAGCATAGCTTTTGATGATATGGATCTGCTGACAGTGGTAATGCATGAACTGGGTCACGTGCTTGGTCTTGAAGATCTTGATCCTGATACGCATGACCTGATGAGCGAAACACTGGATGCAGGTGTGCGGCAGTTGGCTGACGATTATATTAATGTTGATAATGCTGATAATGCTGATTCAGTGGAAGTCAATGAAGCCGATAATTTGGCCAGCCTGGTAGTCATGGACGCATCCATAAACGAGGCAGAAGCGATTGCCCCTGCCCAGGCGGCCGCGGCAAAATACGGCAGCTCCTGGCTGACAGAGTTCTTGACAAATGGTACTGGAAAAAGATACAACAAATTTGATCCAAAGGATGACATTAAGATAAAGGTATTTGATGACGATGAAGAAGCTGACTAACGCTTAACGCTTAAAAAAGGAGGTTTGAATGGCAAATGAAAAGAGCGGTAAAGAAACCGGAGCACCAACCGGCAGTCCCAAGCAGGCATCTGGCCAGCCGAAAATTGTGTGGGATGACTCCGATATGCGCAGTGCTTACGCCAACGTAGCTAACGTGGCCGGCGGTCGTGAGGAAATTGTTCTTCTGTTTGGTATGAACCAGGCCTGGCATGCCGGTCAGGAAGAGGTCAAGGTTAAGCTCACAGATCGTATTGTTTTGAGTCCTTTTGCCGCTAAACGGCTTGCTATTTTACTAAATAACGTCCTCAAGGATTATGAAAAGCGCTATGGTGAGCTGGAAGTTATTGCCAGGCGGCCTGAGGGTGCGACTGTACAATAAAATTCCTCGACGTATGGCCAGTGTTTTGATATGAAACAAATATGGAGCAAAAAAAACCGGAGCCCAAAACAAAACCAGAGGACTTAAAAGACGGCCGGGCTGCCAACCCGGAAAATTTATCCTGGCAACAGTTTGCCGAGGCAACCACACCCAGGGCATTCTGCCAGAGCTGGTTGCCGTTGCAGTGCTGCATGCTCAAAAGGGTATGCTGTGCGATGATTCTTCTGGGAAATCCGGACAGCGGCCCCTTCACACCTGTGGCCGTATGGCCGGATGCCAGTCTCAATCTTCAGCATCTTACCGGGGCCGCGGAACGCTCTCTCAAAGAGCGCCGCGGCCTTCTTGTTGAAAAGGACACTGACCCCGCCTCTAAAAATCATTTTCCCGAGAATTTTCACATCGCCTATCCAATCGAGGTTGCAGGTAAAATCCACGGTACCGTTGTGCTAGGAGTTGACGAGCACGACCGCACTGCGGTTCAAAATATTATGCGGCAGCTCCACTGGGGGGCTGCCTGGCTGGAAGTTCTGATCCGACGGACACAGACCGCAACGTCGGATGAGGTCAGCAAACGCCTGCAGACGGCGCTTGATCTGCTGGCCAGTGCTGTTGAAAACGAACGCTTCCATGAGGCAGTCATGGCGTTTGTTACCCGGATGGCAAACAGCCTGGAATGTGACAGGGTGAGTATCGGTTTTTTTTCCGGGCGGCACACAAAGGTTACTGCAGTTTCCCACAGTGCCGACTTTGGCAAACAGACTAACCTGGTGCGGGCCATCGAAGCGGCCATGGATGAAGCCATTGACCAGCAGGCTGTGGTGGTTTACCCGGCCCCGCCCGAAACAATCCCCCTGGCCACTCGTGCCCACGCTGAACTCGATAGGCAACACGGTTCCGGTACCATATGCACTGTTCCGCTGGAGGTTAAAGGAAAGCCGATCG
>CBDUZQ010000112.1:0-7688 GCA_965371755.1 uncultured bacterium | reverse complement strand
AGCATCATCTTTGCTTGCCGGACTGTTTTGGCTCGTGATCTGTGCTGCCACTACAGCAAACTTCGCTTTCCCCGACACTGTCCGCGCCTCAGAACTATCCGGTCCCGGTCAGCCCACGCCGCAACAACTGGAGGCACTACCGTGGCTCAAGTCACATTTCGAGCCTGACGTATCACTGTCGAATTACCCGGCCAGGAAACCGGGGCACTACTCCAGAGAGGATTGGGCGGTTGCGATTGATTCCACCTGGGGACCCGGTGCGCCTATGGAGGAACAGATGGCGGTCTATCGTGAATTCTGGTTCTTGATCGATTCTATCTTCGCCTGCTTTCAGGACCTGGGTCTCGACTGGGATTCGGTTTTCCTGGAGAACAACTTTGAAGTTGTCACCAACCCCAGCCGAGGCCGATTTGCAGCCATGCTTAATCATAGCGCCATGGCCTTAATGGAGAGCCACACCTTTTGTCAAGACAACGTTGTATCCAACTCGGGCAGAGCGCCGGGGGTTCCGCTAATGTCGGTCGGCGGGTGGAATGCAAATCATCATTTTGGTGCTGCTCTCACGCCTTTGGCTGATAGTTCGCTGCTGGTTTACCTGGCTATCGACCCGCATCCGTTGGGGTTGGTCCGGGGTGATGTCGTCCTGGGGTATGACGGGACTCCGTGGAAGGAGATCTACCTGGAATTGTTGGAGGCCCAACTACCGATTTATCATGGAGGCTGGCCGGGAAGTTCGGAAGTATCGTTTACTCATTCGCTTCTGATGGCAGCCGGACTCAACTGGCATCTGTTCGACACTATCGACATCGTCAAGTACGAGACGGGCGACACTCTGCATCTGCCGACCAATCTTATGGTCGATCAGGTAATGGTCTGTTATGGCACTGAGCAGATGCCGCTGCCGGGGATTGCCACTCCGACCTGGACTGACCCGGTTTCGTGGGGTATTGTCGAGGGTACTCATATAGGGTATATCAGTTGTATGGTCTGGGTAGAGCCGGCCGGAGAGCAGCTCCTCAACGCCGTCGATTCCCTGATGTTTCACCATGAGACGATAGGCCTCATTATCGACTTCCGCTTCAACTACGGCGGCAACATGTTCCTGGCCTATGATGCGCTTGAACTCCTGTTTAATACCTACACCGAGACCATCGGTTTCGCTCAACGATGCGATCCCAACAACCGGGATTCCATGTGCGTAACAGTTCCCCCTCAGGGGTACGCTATTGACGCTGACGCCGGCACATACTATGACCGTCCGATTGCGCTGCTCACCGGGCCGGGGGCGGTGAGTTCCGGCGATCAGGTGGCGCTGGCCATGACCTTTCATCCGGAGGTCCGCACCTTCGGAAAGCCGACGGCGGCGGCTTTCAACACGGCCACTCAGGCATCACCCGGCAGCGGTTACTCCATGCAATATGCTTATGGGGATGCCTGGCCGGCGAGCAATCCCGGGCACTACCTCACTCACGATGTGATCCCGGTTGATGAAGACGTCTGGTTGACGCCCGACGGCGTGGCTCAGGGGATGGATGATGTGGTGGATGCAGCCATAAACTGGATTTTCAGAGAGATGCCGGTCTTTTTCTTTACCGACAGTAGTTTTGGACAGGCGCCGTTTGAGATGACATTCACGGGGTGGTCTCCGTTCGATGCGACAGATTGGATGTGGGACTTCGGCGACGGCGACTCCGCCTTTGTCCCCGAGCCGACGCATGTTTTTGCCGAGCGGGGGATATACGATATCACGGTCGCCGCCGTGGTTGACGGTCAAACTCACAGCTACACCGATAGCGCCGCTGTTGTCGTGCTGGCCGACACACTACGGGCCGACAGCGTTGCCGTAGCCGAGGCGGACAGTGTTATCGAAGTCCGGATCAGAGCAACCAACACAATAC
The DNA here is from genome assembly GCA_965371755.1 of uncultured bacterium. GTDB lineage: Bacteria > Zixibacteria > MSB-5A5 > GN15 > FEB-12 > JAJRTA01. The sequence continues at coordinate 5,790 of CBDUZQ010000112.1, read as the reverse complement.
CACTCAACCGACTCACTATTCCACTCGAATACTCCGGGACTTTGGCTTTGCTATACGATTCCTTTTCCACGGCAGGCTGCCGAACTGAGTACTTTGACATTCAAACTCTGATTCACGTTTCGTCGACCCTGAGCCGAACGACGATAAAGCTGCAGACAGCTTCGGATGACAGCCAGCCTGATCTGCCGGCCGATTCCGGATTGGTCCTGAAGGTGTTTTTCCATGCCGCCGCCGCTTCGCCCGGTCAACAGGCGACCCTATCACTTGACGGCTACACCAATTACGATCCGATATTCGTAAGCACGCGAGCCGAGTACCTGGCTCGGGGTGCTGACGGATTGGCTTACTTCACGACTTGCTGCCTCGGGATAGCCGGCAACGTTGACGATGATGCCGGTGATGTTATCGACATCGCCGATCTGGTTTACCTGGTAGATTACATGTTCGATTTTGGACCGGCGCCACTCTGCCTGTACGAAGCCAATATTGACGGGGATAGTCTCAACATGATCAATATCTCCGATTTGGTTTACCTGGTCGACTACATGTTCACCGGCGGACCTGAGCCTGTGCCGTGTCCGTAGGAAGGGCCGACGTTGTAACCTCGGGCTGATTGTTGTTCGTTGCTTGCAACCGCCAAACGCCCTCCGCGTCAGCTTTAATTTGTAGTGTGCGCCGGGTGGCGGTGTCGATCTGATATCACCGCCCGCCTACCGAGAATACCCCTTGACAAAAGAAACTATTTGGTTATTTTGCCAACTAAACAAACGGAGGTGTGTATAACCGGTATGAATACGAAGATGAAAAAACGGTACGAAGCCCGAGCGCACATAATGAAAGCGCTCGCTCATCCGACCCGCCTCTTCATTGTTGATGAACTTTCACGCGGCGAGCGGTGTGTCTGCGAGCTTCGGGACATGATCGGCGCTGATGTCTCTACGGTCTCCAGGCACCTGACCGTGCTCAGGGAGGCCGGTGTCGTAGAGGACGAGAAGCGCGGGCTGCAAGTGTGGTACCGGTTGCGGGTACCCTGTATTCTGAATTTCTTTGGCTGTGTTGAGGACGTGCTGAAAGCCAATGTCCGGCAGATGACCGCGGTGATAAGACGATGATGTTTCTCGGCAGGTCATCGGCGTAACGAATTACCTGGAGTGACTCGGTCCAGTATCGAGAGTGCGCAATATGGATTGGAAACGTGAATGGAAGCCGCTGGCCGTGATAGCCGGTGTCTTTTCCCTGTTCTTCTATCTTCCGATTGAGTCCGAGCGGGTTCGCACGGCTGTGCTGGAGGCGCTGCATCTCACCAAATGGTATGCACAGGAGCATGTGCTGTTATGTCTGATCCCGGCGTTTTTTATTGCCGGGGCGATTGCGGTCTTTGTGAGTCAGGCTGCCGTCATGAAATATCTCGGGGCCAGGGCCAACAAAGTGCTCTCTTACGGTGTGGCTTCGGTATCAGGCACGATTCTCGCGGTTTGTTCGTGCACTGTCCTGCCGCTGTTCGCTGGTATCTATCGCATGGGCGCGGGCCTCGGACCGGCGACCGCGTTTCTGTACGCCGGCCCCGCCATCAACGTGTTGGCGATCATTCTCACGGCTCGGGTGTTGGGGTTGGAGTTGGGGGTGGCGCGAGCCATCGGTGCGATCTTATTCAGTATCATCATTGGGTTGTTGATGCACCTGATATTTATCAAGGAAGAGACGGAGAAGGTTGCCGCCCAGATGGCTATGCCGGAACAGGAAACCAGTCGTCCCCTCTGGCAAAACGGGCTGTATTTTGCAGCTATGGTGGCGATCCTCGTTTTCGCCAATTGGGGCAAGCCGGATGCAGAAAGCGGCATCTGGTATCAGATCTACTCGGCCAAGTGGATTATCACTAGCGCTATCGCAATTCTGTTCGGCTTGCTGCTGGTCGCTTGGTATGGATTGAACAAGTGGAAGGTACTGGTGACGGGTGGAGTTACAGCCATTTTGGCGGCGGTCTTTCCGCATGAACCGTTGCTGCCGTTCTCAGCAGCGGTTGTGGGACTATCTCTCATAACGTCTCAAGACAAGGGCGAGGCTGGGGATTGGTTTGCACAGACCTGGGGTTTCACCAAACAAATCATGCCGCTGTTGTTTGCAGGCGTGTTGGTGGCCGGGTTGCTGCTGGGGCGGCCGGGACACGAGGGCTTGATTCCGTCTCACTGGATAAGCGACTGGGTCGGCGGCAATTCGATCGGCTCTGTTTTCTTCGCTTCGGTGTTAGGGGCGTTTATGTATTTCGCCACGCTGACGGAAGTACCGATCCTACAGGGTCTGATAGGTAGTGGCATGGGCAAGGGTCCGGCGCTGGCCCTTCTGCTGGCCGGGCCGGCTTTGTCGTTACCGAATATGTTAGTCATACGATCGGTGATGGGAACGAAAAAGACAGTCGTGTTCGTAATACTCGTGGTCGTCATGGCCACGATTTCCGGATTGATATACGGTTCACTCTTTTAGGAGGATATGTCATGAAAAAAGTCAAAGTGCTCGGCCCCGGCTGCCCCAAATGTGAGGAGCTTATGAAGCAGACTCAGGCGGCGGTCGACGAGTTGGGGCTGGACTGCCACTTTGAAAAAGTGACTGACATCATGACGATCACGTCATACGGCGTGATGATGACGCCGGCGCTGGTTGTTGACGGACAGGTGAAGGTGTCGGGCAAGGTGCCGTCGCTGGATGATCTGAAGAAAATGTTGTCTTGATAAATCAAAGAGGATACTGATGAGGTGTGTTGTGAAGAAAAGGTTGTTGATCTCTGTCGCTCTCATAGCAACTTTCGCTCTTGTTGGCGCGTTGGCCTGGGCCGATGACGGAAGCGATTCCACGGCGCTGCAGAAACCGGATTCACTGTCTAAAGAACAAGCTGCGCCGCCCAGTGATCGGATAATCGCCTACTATTTTTATGGCAACCGCCGGTGCGCAACCTGCCGCAAACTTGAATCATATTCCGAGGAAGCACTGCTGACCGGCTTCGAATCCGAGTTGGCCGATAGTTCGCTGGTATGGCGCGCCGTGAATTACGATGAGGAAGAGAACGAACACTATATCAAGGACTACCAACTTTACACCAAAACCTTGATCTTGTCCCGCGATGGTGACTTGGAAGAGGGCCAATGGAAAAACCTCGACAAAATCTGGGAGTTGGTGGGGGATAAGGATGAGTTCATCGACTACGTGCAAACCCAGACGCGGTTATTCATGAGCCCAGAGACAGACGAATAGTGGACCCATATTTCATAGCCGTCGGTTCTGCCTGTTGGCTGGGGATATTGACATCGATTTCTCCCTGCCCGATGGCCGGCAATATTGTCGCCATCACCTATATCAGTAAGCAGGTTGATCGACCGAGCTTTGTTCTCGCCACCGGGCTGCTGTATACCCTTGGTCGCGCCGTAGCGTATGTGGGGCTGGGCGTGCTGATCGTGACCAGCGCCCTGGCGGTGCCGGACCTGTCGTTCTTCCTTCAGCAGCACATGAACCAGGCGCTCGGACCTATCCTTCTGCTGGTCGGATTGTTCCTGCTGGGTCTGTTCAAGTTCAGAGTATCCGGGCCGAGTCTTGGACAAGGTTTGCAAGGCAAGGTCGAGAAGTATGGACTGTGGGGTGGCGGTTTACTCGGGCTTCTGTTCGCGCTGTCGTTTTGTCCGGTGTCGGCGGCTCTGTTTTTCGGAAGTCTGATTCCGCTGGCTGTTGAGCAGGAGTCGAACTTGCTGATGCCGACCGTGTACGGCATCGGGACCGCCCTGCCGGTGGTGGTTTTTGCCGTCCTGATTGCCACCGGCGCCCGCTTTGTGGGCACTGTCTTCAACAAGCTGGCTATGTTTGAGCGATGGGCGCGTCGAGTTACGGGTGCGGCCTTTGTCCTCGTGGGACTATACTACTGTGCGGTATATTTGTTAGCACTTGATATCTGAGCGCGGCGGGTTGTGCTGGACGATCTGAAAATCACACCACCACAACGTGGGCATGTCATTATGCAGGTTACTTAAGGGACAGAAGACACGGGCCTTCATTCAGTTAATGGGCATAAACGTTTGACATTGTTGCTCCGGTCAACCATACTGGCGGTGTGAATTATTCAACGATGAGCCCGCACCTGTTCCACATTCCGGTAATGGGCACCGGTTTCAGTATTGACACGCCCTTGAAAGTCGCAAGATACGGTATCTCGTCCGTGGTCTCCCTGGTCGATGATGTTCTCATAGAACAGATGCGGCGATTCCATTGTGAAAGGCTTGGCCTCCCGTACGTGGAAATACCTGACAGCGACGAAGACCCCCGAGCCAACCGTATCACCGCCTACCTGGAACTCTTGAGTGAAGTGGTCCGTGGTCAGGTTAAGGTACTGCAGTCCTCGCCATTTGAGTCAGGGAGTGAGATTACGCGCTATTTTGAGATGCTCCCGGAGACACCCCTGAAACGATCCTATCTTGAGATGCTCAAGGTATCGGACCCCGGACAAAAGACTGAGTTGCAGAACTCTCTGCGCCCTCAGGCCGTTCCTGGCAGCATCGATGTTAATATAATGACCAAACTGGACCGCGACGTCGACGATAGCGGGAAAAGGTCGCCGGAGTTCGCCGATGCCATGGCTGCTCTCAGGGGTTACGCCAGAAGTGGAGTACGATCATCCATAATCTTCTCGGCCGGCATCAACCGCCGGCTTTTCAGTTATCTCGCCAAGTTCGACGATTTCCTGCCCGATGACCACGGCATCCTCCGTAAGAAAATCGTTCTGAAGGTGAGCGACTTCCGCTCAGCCATGATCCAGGGCAGATATTTGGCCAAGAGAGGACTGTGGGTTTCGGAATTCAGGGTTGAATCAGGACTCAATTGTGGTGGTCACGCCTTCCCTTCTGAAGGACACTTGATGGGACCCATCCTGGATGAGTTTAAGCGCAAGAAGACGGAACTGATCGATGATCATCACAGAATCTACAACCGGGTGCTTGCCGCCATGGAACGTCCCCAGGTTCAGTCACCGCACGAAGTTCGTATCACGGTACAGGGCGGCATAGGCACGGACGATGAAAACAGGTTCCTCCTGCAACACTTCGGGGTCGACGGCACCGGCTGGGGAACCCCCTTCCTGCTGGTCCCGGAAGTAACAAATGTGGACGACGGTCACCTGGAGAAACTGTCAGCCGCCGCTGGCAGCGATGTGTACTTGAGCGACCGCTCCCCACTTGGCGTCCCCTTCTGGATACTGCGCAACTGTGGAAGTGAACAGTTACACCGCCGGCGGATCGACGCCGACGAACCGGGTAGTCCGTGCCCGAAAGGCTATCTGGCAGCCAATACCGAATTCACGGATGTCCCAATCTGTCGGGCGTCTCGACAGTATCAACATCGGAAACTCCTGCAGCTTGCCAGGTCCGACCATTCCAAGGAGCGGTTGAGCGCCATGAAGGAACGGGTCCTGGCCAAATCCTGCATCTGTCATGATGTCGGCGGCGGCGCGAAGTTGAAACTTGGGATAGATCCCGAAGCGAGCCCGGCTGTCTGTACCGGCCCGAACATCGCGAACTTTTCTAGAGTCGCGTCTCTGGAGGAAATGGTTAGCCATATCTACGGACGTTTATCTTTACTGAGCAGTTCCGACCGCCCGCACATGTTCATAAGCGAACTGTCAATCTACGTTGATTACTTCCGTCAGGAAGTTCAGGAAGCATCGGAGGGGTTGGTAGACAGAACAGCGAAATATTTCAGGGAGTTCAAGCACAACCTGATCACCGGTATTGATTACTACCGTAATCTTGCCGAACA
>CBDUZQ010000111.1:0-7730 GCA_965371755.1 uncultured bacterium | reverse complement strand
GCAAACGAAAGGACTCGCATTATGAAAACTTTCATTCTTATGACCAAGCTGGCGCCGGAGGCGGCGGCGCGGATGAGCGAACGCGAGGCGATGGGCCATTCGTGGCTCAAGCAGGTTACGGAGAAGTGTCCCGAAGTGAAATTCATCGCCCACTACGCTCTCCTGGGTAACTATGATTTCATGGCGATTTACGAGGCGCCGGACGAGGAAGTAGCCGCCAAAGTCTCGATGATCAGCATGGCCAACGGCGCTTTTATCGCCGAGAGCTGGCAGGCGATCCCGTATCGTCGCCTGGTGGAACTGTCCAAGGAGATTTAGCTGGCGGGATCAGTGGGCGGCAGACGCCCTCGTTTGCCCCATAGATTCGTAGGTCAGAAGCGGAGCCTGTCCTGAGCGGAGTCGAAGGATGCTCCTGACGATTGGAATGTATCTCCCGCACCTCAGCCTGAGCGGAGTCGAAGGCGGACAGGCAAGCCTGTTTTTCGCGCTTCGCGCCTCGGGGAATGAGGGCCGCCAATAAAGTGGAGGAACTATGAACAAAGAATTCCAACCAATCAAAGTCACCAATATCACCGACAACGTCTTCAAACTGATCGGTTCCGACTGGATGCTGATCACGGCCGGTACGCTCCACGAATTCAACACCATGACGGCCAGTTGGGGCGGGATGGGTGTGCTGTGGAACAAGAACATCTGTTGGTGTGTCGTACGGCCGCAGCGATACACCTACCGGTTCGCTGAAGACTCAGACAGGTTCACGCTGTCGTTTTTCGAAGAGCAGCACCGCAGCATTCTCAAATTCTGCGGCACCAAGTCGGGACGCGATGTCGATAAGATGGCCGCGACCGGATTGACGCCGCTGGCTGCCGAGAGCGGCGCAGTGTTCTTTGCTCAGGCGCGGTTGGTGCTGGAGTGCCGTAAGATTTACATCCACGATCTCGACCCGGCCAACTTTCTGGACCCATCTATTCACGAGGAGTATCCGGACAAGGACTACCACCGCATGTATCTTGGTGAAGTCGTGCGGTGTTTGCGGCGGGGGTAGAGGCGTAACTGATCAGTAAGGTGGGAGGTTGCCTTCATAAAGCTATATCTGTCCGTATTTCGGACTTGTGATTCTCGGATTAATTTGTACATTATTGGCAGAGGCTATAAAGGCCTTCCCAACTACTTCATTGAGTAACCACAAGGATGTAAACCATAAGGATATATACTATGAAAGACCGCGGTAATCTCACAAGCCCAGTTAAGCGGATAATACTGTCCCTGGTTGCGTTTCTTGTATTGATGTCGCATCTATTTGTGAATATCGCTTTTGCATCCGGCGTCAGTGGCGATGGAAAAAACAACTCTAATGATGCCGAAAGTATCGACAGATTTTTTACACCAGATGGTCGTTTTGATTTCGACAAGGCAGCCAGGTCAGGCTACGAGGGTTCTCTGGACTTGGGTAGTCTGGATGTGCAGTTTGATCCGGTCACCGGCGAGCCAATTGTGCGGCTATCGACCGCTAGCCCAGCTGAGGATCACCCGGACGACATCTACTGGGACAACACCATTTCGCCATCTGTTGCAGGTGTCAGCGACGGCGTCTATACCGCCACTATCTACGATGGCAACCTCATTATTGGCGGATATTTCCCGGTTGTGGGCGATGTCGTCGCCAACTACATAGCTTCCTGGGATGGCAACAGTTGGTCGTCGTTGGGGACCGGGATGAACGATCCTGTGATGGCCCTGACTGTGTACGACAACAAGCTGATAGCGGGCGGCGATTTCACCGTGGCCGGCGGTGTGTCCGCGAACCACATAGCTGCCTGGAATGGGAGCAACTGGGCGCCGCTGGGGTCGGGAATTAGCTGGGAAGTACTATCCCTGACTTTGTACGATGGCAAGCTGATAGCAGGGGGCCGGTTTAGCACGGCAGGCGGTGTGGCAGTGAGTAACATTGCCTCCTGGGATGGCAGCAGTTGGGCACCGTTGGGATTGGGGATAACGGGAGAACACCTCGCCTTTGTAAGGTCTTTGACTGTGTATGATAACCAGTTGATTGCCGGAGGATATTTCGATACTGCTGGTGGCTTGGCGGCGAGCGATATTGCCTCCTGGGACGGCAGCAATTGGGCGCCACTTGGGTCGGGGACAAACGGCGGGATCGATGCCCTGGCGGTGTATGACGGTGAGTTGATAGCGGGAGGATATTTTGATACTGCCGGTGGTGTGGCGACGAATGGCCTGGCTGCCTGGAATGGGAGCAGTTGGTCATCCTTGGGGTCGGTTACAGGCGAAGATGGTTCTTCCGTTCAAGCTCTGACCGTTTATGGTAGCAATTTGGTAATCGGGGGACGTTTTGAAGCGGTCGATGGTGTATCCGCAATCGGAGTGGCGTCCTACAATGGCAGCAGTTGGTCGGCCTTGGGGACGGGGTTGGAGGGATCTGATCTTTCTGTTTATGTACTGACCTCGTATGATGGAGATTTGATCGTGGGCGGCGATTTCACGGCGGCTGGTGGTGTAATCGCGAACAAGTTAGCTATCTGGAATGGGAGCAGTTGGTCGCCAATGGCGTCAGGGATGGGTGGACACGATCCTACTGTCGAAGCCCTGATCGTCTTCGATGGAAAGCTGATCGCGGGCGGGAACTTCACCACGGTCGGTGTCCCGCTGACGAATTGCATCGCCTCCTGGGATGGCAACAATTGGTCGTCCCTGGGGTCGGGCATGGGTGGAGACAGGTATCTTGAGGTGCGGTCTCTGACCGTGTACGACGGAGAGCTAGTAGTGGGAGGGATGTTTGCTACCGCTGGCGGCGTCACGGCCAACAGCATCGCCGCCTGGAATGGAAGCAGTTGGTCGCCGTTAGGATCGGGCATGGGTGGCGAGGATTCCTGGGTCCAGGCCCTGCATGTCTATGATAACAAGCTGATAGCCGGAGGCTGGTTTAGCACCGCTGGTGGCGTGACTACACCCTACATAGCTTCCTGGGATGGGGGTAGCTGGTCGGCGATGGGAACGGGAACAAACGATGCTGTTTATACCCTGACGGTCTATGCTGGTGAACTGATCGCGGGCGGTCGGTTCACCATAGCTGGAGGTCTGACAACAAACTACGTGGCCTCCTGGGATGGCAGCAATTGGTATGCGATGGGTTTGGGGATGGACCGACGAGTCGAAGCCCTCACGGTGTTCGACGGGAAGCTGATAGCTGGGGGCATCTTTGACGAGGCCGGTGGCATGACGGCAAACCGCGTAGCCTCCTGGGATGGCAGCAGCTGGTCGCCGTTGCAGACCGGGACAGATGGTGGCGTCTATGCCTTGACCGTGTACGACAGTACGTTGGTAGCGGGCGGCAATTTCTGGTCGGCCGGAGGTGCAGAGGCCATCAGATTGGCCTCGTGGAACGGCAGCAGTTGGTCAGCCCTGGGATCGGGTGCGAATCGTTGGGTGCGTTCTTTGATAGTTTATGACGCAGAATTGACAGCGGGCGGGCAATTCTCGATTGCCGGGAACCAAGTTTCTGCCTGTCTGGCGACATGGACCGGACACCATGTGCCAGGATGCGAAGACCCCAACGATTTCGATCTTGACGGCCTGGGCGATTCGTGCGATAACTGCCCATCAATCTACAATCCGCTTCAGGAAGATGGTGACTCCGATGGGATTGGTGATTCTTGTACATTTAGTGCTTCGGTGTTTTTCGGACCGGCTATGGCGCAATTGGGAGATGTAATGACTCTGGTCTTCGAGGAAGTGGTGTTCCCGGGCGAAGTGGATCTAACGGTGACCACCGATGGTCCTCCAGCCGGGTCTTTTACGATTGCATACACCGATTTGCCGGTCTATTACAACATCACAACCACGGCAGACTTTTTCGGAATGATCGAGATCACGCTGTCTTATGATGACACCGGGATGTCGCCCGAGGAGGAGATCGGACTTACGTTCCAACACTACGATGGCGTTGACTGGGTTGAGATCGGCTCCACTCCCGACACCGCGGCCAACACGATTACCGGTCTGGTGTCATCGCTGTCACCCTTTGTGTTGGCCCTTCCCGAGGGCGGTTCGTGTTGCGTGACACGCGGCGATGTTAATCATGATGACGCGCTCACGATTGATATCTCTGATCTGATATACTTGATCGACTACATGTTCCAGGGAGAACCGGAGCCACCGTGCTTCGACGAGGGTGATGTCGATGCGAGCGGGCTAGCGCCACTGGACATTTCTGATCTGTTGTACCTGATAGACTACATGTTTACCAGTGGACCTGACCCGGCTCCGTGTCCGTAAGGATTGTAGAACAGTTGAACGGGCAAGGTGCCTGAGCTCCTGACGGTCAATGGACAGGATGGCTCATCCCCGCTTCAAGCGGCGTGGGTTTGAGGCTTGACCAAATCACAAACATCTTCACCCAGCCGAAAAGGCCTGGTGGCTCTCTGTTTACGCCAGCCTACACAAGAGTCGACTTCACCCCCCACAAGAACAACATCGATTCCCGCCACAATACTGCACCACCTCGCTCAATAAAAGGAGCACCCGCATGTCATTCATTACCAAACACAACACCCCCAACCCGTGCTGCCATCGTATTCACCATCGATTCTGTTAAGCGAATACGAAAATACGCAAAACGAACCCATTTCCGCGCAGCCTCGGGCGGCCCCAACAAGAAAAGCCGGACCCTATGAAAGGCCCGGCTCGTGATGTTCGTTATTATCCGGAGAAAAGGTGCCGGTGCGTCTATCCCTCTTCTTCTTTTTCGCGCTTGGCCGCCTCGATCACTTTCTGCGCCGAGTCGTGAGGCACTTCCTCGTAGCGCGCGAACTCCAGCGAATAGATGCCCTGTCCCTGAGTCATCGAGCGCAGGTCGACAGCATACTGGTACAGTTCCGCCTGAGGCACTGCCGCCCTTACAATCTGGTTGCGTCCATCGGGGTCCATGCCGGCGATCTTGCCGCGTCGTGAGGACAGGTCACCCATGACATCACCGGTGTAGTCGTCGGGAACGGTCACCTCTATGTTGAAAATCGGCTCCAGCAGAACCGGCTTGGCCTCCATGAAGCCTTCTTTGAAAGCCATCAATCCGGCGATTTTGAAAGCCATATCGGATGAGTCGACTTCGTGGAAGGACCCATAGTAAAGTGTCGCCTTGACATCAACCACCTGTGAACCAGCCAGACCACCCTTGACCATCGATTCGACGATTCCCTTTTCCACTGCCGGGATGAACTTACTGGGGATGATACCGCCTTTGATGGCGTTAATGAACTCGAATCCGCCACCGCGCACGTTTGGCTCGATACGTATATGCACATCGCCAAACTGGCCGCGACCACCACTCTGTTTCTTGTGACGGTACTGCTTTTCTGCCTTACCGCGGACCGTCTCACGGTACGGGATCTTCGGGCGTGCCAACTCCACCTCGACACCGAACCGTGTCTTGAGCTTGTCCGTCAGCACCTCAATATGCGTCGGACCCTGACCGTACAGCACCTGCTGTCCCAGAGCCGGGTCGGCCACCAGTTTGAAAGTGGGATCTTCTTCGTGCAACTTATGAAGTCCGGCGCTGATTTTCTCTTCGTCACCCTTTGACTTGGCCTTGATGGCAACATCCATCACCGGGTGCGGAAGGGCCACTTCGGGGATCGACAGCCCGGACGCGGACGAGGCCAGACTGTTGCCGGTGTGCGTATCTTTCAGCTTCACCAGTACTCCGATATCACCGGCCGGAATCGACGACATATCTTCCCTGGATTTCCCTTGCAGGGTGTAAACCTGCGTGACCCGTTCGCTGGAGTTAGTCTGCTGATTGGACAGGTCCAGACCGGACTTGAGAGTGCCGGAGAAACACCTGACGTAGGACATGTCACCGAGATGACTCTCGGACACAGTCTTGAACACGTAAGCGAGAGGCTGGCCGGCAGGATCGGGGGCAACATCGGTCGACTCCTCGGTGCCAGTCTTTACGGCAACCCGAGCGGGTACATCTTCGGGTGATGGCGCATACTGTTCAATGAAGTCGAGAAGGAGCGTAACTCCCATGTTCCTTGACGCTGAGCCAACCAGAATCGGATACGCTTTTCCGGCGATCAGGCTCTTCTTGAAACCGATGGCAAAGTCTGCATCAGAGAGCGTGCCGTCCTCGAAGAACTTCTCCATGAGGGCATCATCACCCTCGGCGGCGACTTCGATCAGCTTTTCGTGGCCGCTCTGAGCTGCATCTTTGAGGTCAGCCGGAATATCGGTCTCTTTTGGCTTGCCGTCGTCACCAAAAGTGTATGCCTTGTTGACGATCAGATCAACAATCCCATTGAACTTCTGGGCCTCACCGATAGGCAGTTGTACCGGAACGACACCAGTGCCGAAGGTGTCAGTCAGACTGTCGAGATTGGCCTGCCAGGTGACGTTTTCCATTTCCACCTTGTTCACGAAAAAGATCCGCGTAGCCGGGGCGTCTCCCAGGGCGCGCCACTGCATCTGGGTGCCCACCTCCACGCCGGAAGTGGCGTTTATGACCATCACGGCGGCATCCGACACCAATCGACTGCTAAGTAGCTCGCCGACGAAATCCGGATGCCCCGGGCAGTCCAGCCAGTTGATCTTACCGCCACGCCAGGGTGTGGCCAGCAGCTTGGTGGCGATCGTCGTTTTCTTGGCGATTTCGGTATCGGTATGGTCCAGGAGGGAGCTGCCCTCGTCGACTCGTCCGATGCGGTTGTTGATTCCAGCGTTGAATGCTATAGCATCGGCAAGACTGGTCTTGCCGCATCCACGTTGCCCGGCCAGGCAGACGTTACGGATTTTGTCGGTCGTAAATTCCTTCACCGGAATCCTCCAAACAGTCGTTGAATATGCTTTCTCACAGGCTCTTACGGCTCTGCCGTTTCTGAGCCAAGGCCGTAATGATATCAAAATAGCCTCCGGTTGTCAATTGGTTTAGACGGTCAAGTGGCCTCTTTTTCTGTGGGGTAGAGTGCTCCTCGGATTGTGGCTGGGTGACCCGGACGTACACAACCATGGGCGGTAGAAGTCTACATCTGCCGGTTTTAGCTATCCTGCATCCTTGTCAGATTTGAATCTCCCACAGCCCCGCTCTGGCGGGGTGGGCCACTGATGGTTTTAAGGAGCAGGGTTATTATGAAGAGGATTGGGGCGTTGTATAAAAACCGGAATTCGATGAGGAATGCGGCGAGTAGGGAATCGGCTTCGCCGATGTCGAAACCTCGCTTCGCGACCCCTTCGGGGCAGGGGTTTGACCTACGGTTTCTCCGGTATGTGGCGGGTCCGAAGACGGACCCACCCTACGAGTTCCGGCAAGTAGCTACGAAGACTTCCTCTTGCGCAAGCTCTCATAATTCCGTACCCTTGGCGCCATGAAACGACGCATCCTGCTGACCAACGACGATGGCTACTTCAGCGACGGTATCACCGCTCTTTACGATGAGCTGCGAAAGAAGGCCGAGGTGTACATCGTGGCGCCGGACCGCGAGCAATCGGCCAGTTCGCATTCGCTGACTCTGAACCGGCCGTTGCGCGTGCACAAATTGGACAAGTATTGCTACGCTACCGACGGCACCCCGACCGATTGCGTCATGTTAGCCGTGCACTTGTTGTTCGAGCACCAGCTTCCGGACATGATAATATCGGGCATCAATCACGGCGCCAACATGGGGGATGACGTCACCTACTCCGGTACGGTGGCGGCGGCGATCGAGGGTTCCATAATG
>CBDUZQ010000110.1:0-7799 GCA_965371755.1 uncultured bacterium | reverse complement strand
CGGCGACAATCGCGGTCGGTCCTGGTAAAGTATCTCCAGGTCACTCACCAAACCACGGTAAGTTTCTGTGTTTGATGGAGGTCGGCTCTTGCCGACCTCCTTTCTATTTGGAAATAGCCGACCTACTCCGACGCGATATCGCCGCCACTCCTGATGATCTTTCCCTATATTACATTCACACAGTCTCGGACCCGGGGGCTCGCGTTTCCTTCGTGCAGCTAGTCTTCGTAGGGCAGGTTTGTCTTCAAACCTGCCGATTGTGGCAGGTCTGCGGACAGACCTGTCTTACGACTGTCCCAAACCGGCTTTCCGACCTTGACACAGCTTGCCTTGCAGGCTATTCTTTAAAAGAATACACTTGAAGCCCAGCTTAGGTAACCTATGCCGAGACTTATCGCACTATTGCTGGTCGGCGCCCTTCTAACGGTGACGCCTAATTGCTCAGATGACGACATCGTGTGCGGCCGGTGCGGTCCTTACGTCAATGTGGATGGGACTGCTGAGATTCTATCGCTCCTTGATGTCGACCCGGACGCCCACAACTGTCCTCGCGATCCGATAACAGTTCTGTTTGTATTCACACCTGATGATTCGTCCGCACGTGATAATTATCTACATCCCCAGTGGTCGGACACAAGCCACCTGACAGTTGGCAGCGGCCAGAACCCCAACCTTGGCTGGACTATTGGGCAGGGCCTTGTTCAGGGTTCGATTCATGATTGTATACGTTCCGAGTTGACCTGGGGAGCCTGCACCCCGGTGGTGTTTCGATTCCCGGAGATAGATTTCGGCAAATGGAGCGATTCCTGCTTCGGTCCATAGAGGGTTAGCTGTAGTCATGTAGGGCAGGATCCCTATGATCCTGCCCCAATGTCTGGAACTTCAAGTCCCCTCTTAATAAGGGATTTAGGGGTGTGTTTGGTTAGCGCACAGTTCGAAGAACATACCCCGCCCTTCGGGCGCCCCTCTCGAGAGGGAAAAAATCCCGGTACCCCACCTATAGCGAAGCGACAGGTGGGATTCCCAGTGCAAAGATGAAAAATCCCACTCGACGCTGGCGCTTCGGGTGGGGTACCGAAGTTCACACATAGGAGCGCGAGGCTCCTGACCTAATCAGGTTCGGCGATTACTTAAACCAGACCTGTAACAACCATCATACACATTGACAATTTAGCTGTTATTGCCTATTTTTGAGGTGGTTGGGAAATTCACGGTTGGGGAACGGTGGAAGACTCTCACACATACTGCACATATTGCGGGTACGCATAGCGCAGCCACAGATTTACTAGCCGGCGAGAATGCCGATGGATTAAGACAAGGATAGATTATGCAACTACTGAGACAAGAAACCGATCCCGGGACGGACTCCAATACCGTCCACCACGACAGAGAAAATGCTCGACCTCATCGCCAGACAACGACGTTGCTCTCAATCACCGTCGCGGTCGGCGCCTGCATCCTGCTTGTCCTGACATTGGCTCCGGCTCTGATGGCTTCTATCGCCACTTCTGAGGAGATGGAACTGGTTTGCCGCAACTGGTTATCCCAGGTAGTACACGACAAAGGCGACTGGGCCGGCGAAACCAACCCTGACATCCTGAAAACCGAGGAACTTGTTGAGAACGGTCAAGTTCTGGGTCGCTGCTTTGCCATCGCCCCCACTGGTTACGTTTTAGTCCCTGTTCTCAAGGAACTCCCATCGATTAAGGCCTACTCAACCCAATCTAACTTGAATGTCAGCGATACCGGCGGCTTCACACAACTTCTGAAAGATGTTCTAACCGACCGTATGCGACTTTACAGGGAAATCTACGGCGGTCTTGATGTCGTGCAACCTGCCACGGGCGAAGTTCTGCTTGGCCGTGGCAATAGAGAGCGGTGGGACAGGTACGCAGTAAGCACGGAGGAGTTTGACACGTTCCTGAATAAAAGTTTGCGGTCACCGATGGATGTCGTGGGGCCGCTCTTGACTACAGTCTGGGACCAGGGCTCACCTTACAATGACTACTGTCCCATGGGTGACGGCGCTCGATGCGTGGCCGGATGCGTGGCGACCGCTTATGCCCAGATTATGGCGTACCACCAATGGCCACCGGCAGGGGACGGCAGTCACACCTACTACTGGTATGGCGACGGTCCTGTCCCCGGTCGCTACCTGACGGCAGACTTTTCCGACCCGTATGACTGGGATCACATTATCAACGCCTGTCACTTTGGATGTGAACCGGAGGATTCGGCAGCGCTGGCGGAACTCAACTATGAGGTGGGCGTTGCCTGTGAGATGGGCTACGGTGCCGACGGCTCCGGGGCATGGCCGGGTATAATGCTCACTCACCTGCCGACTTATTTTGGGTACTCCTGGGACATGACGGAAATCTACCGCAGCAGCTATAGCGCCGCTTCCTGGTTCGATATCGTCATGGATCAGATCGACCAGAACATGCCAATTCACTACGTGATCACCAGCCACGCGATTGTCTGCGACGGGTATGACAACAGCGGTGGCTCGATGCAATACCACATGAACTACGGCTGGGGTGGGAGCCAAAACTCCTGGTTCACGGTGGATAGTCTCCATTGTCCGTGGGAGGGATGCGACCCGATGGTCGAACATATGCTGATCAACATCTTTCCAGATAAGGCAGTGCTGTTCGATGCCGACTCCACCCTGGGTTGGGCGCCGTTTGCGGTTAGTTTTGTGGGTTCCTCTGATCTCACGGTGGATACCTGGACCTGGGATTTTGGAGATGGTGATTCGGCCTGGGTGCAGTCACCCGATCATGTCTACAGCCAGCCGGGGTGCTACGATGTTACGCTCCGGATAGACGCGGGTGGGGATATCCGTAGCCGCACCAAAGTCGACTATATAACAGCGCTGGCCGATTCCATGATCGCCGATGATGTCGACGCCGCGGCGGGCGCTTCGGTTGAGGTGACTATTTACGCCCGAAACACAGTCCCGGTTAACAGGATTATCGTGCCCGTAATGTATGGCCAGGGAGACCTTGAGTTATCGTACGTCAGCTTCTCAACAGAGGGCTGCCGCACCGATTATTTCGAGGAGCAGGCACTGGTTCAGTACAGCTCCAGCAGCCGGAAAGCGACATTCGCACTTCAGAGTTCTGCTTCCGGAGGTGCACCGGACCTTGAGCTTGGCGCCGGACCGATCCTGAAAGTGTATTTCGAGGTGTCCGAGGCGGCCCAACCGGGTCAGTCGACCGCGATCGACTTGGACCAGAACACCTCGTACCGGCCGATGTTTTTCACCGAGGAGTTTGACTATGAGACCCGTACTGTGGCTGGAAGCATCAGTTGCTCCAGTGGTGAGAGTGTGGCAATTTCGCTGGATGCCGTGACGGGGCTGATCGATGACACTACTATCGGCGCTCTCAGGGAAGTCAGGTTCTATCTTAGACT
Organism: uncultured bacterium; assembly: GCA_965371755.1. Lineage (GTDB taxonomy): Bacteria > Zixibacteria > MSB-5A5 > GN15 > FEB-12 > JAJRTA01. Next base: position 4,382 of record CBDUZQ010000110.1, on the reverse strand, counting down.
GACCAACAATGACCCCAGCAATTTCAAAGGCGTTACCAACGGCTTTCGCGTCTACTCCCCCGACGGTGCAACCTGGTTCACAACGATTCCGGACACTTTGGGAAGTATCGACTGGACGAGCAACTTCATGTTCTTCTACCCCGTTGAGATAAACATCGATGGCGTTGGCGCCGATACCGTTGGCTTCGGTGGTGTGGCTACCGGCATTCCACCGGAGGTAGGCATTCCGGGAGCTTTTGACGATACAGCGCTCTGTATCACCATTGGTCCCGTGGACAGTACCTTTGTCGGTCGCACGATCTGCCTCGACTCCTGTTGGTATCCACCTTCAGGGGTATGGAAATGGGATGGTGGAACCGCTGTTGGATATCGGTTTCCGGTGTGGGATGGTCCCCATTGCTTCACTGTCGGCTATGACGCCTGCTGCATGCCGCCGATTCGAGGGAACGTTGATTACGATCCTGGCGACGCCATTGATATTGGCGATCTTGTCTACCTGGTCGATTTCATGTTCACCGATGGTCCCGCTCCTGAGTGCATGGAGGAGGCTGATATCGACGGCAGCGGAGTGGGTTCACCTATCGACATAAGTGACCTTGTACATCTCGTCGATTACATGTTCAACGGAGGTCCCGAACCGGCGGCCTGCCCGTAATTTGCTGTGAAACGGTGAACTTCAGTGTAATGCGGGGTCATACAGGTTGACCATCCTGTTCAGCGCCGGAGACTTTGCGGCCTGTCGTACATGGTTCTCTGCACAGAGTTCCCACGGGGTGAGATATGAAATCAGAATTTCATGTTGAGCGAGAGGAATACTGACAGATCTCCGTAGTCGTAGTAGTCAAGGGTAGATTGGTTATGGGCATAGGTTACACTGAGGTTAGGTGTAATGAGGCTGTTGTTTTGCATCGAGACCGGCCTGGCAATTGAAATCTGAAACGTAGCAAAGTTGTCCTCGCGCGAGCTTAACCGGTACGATTCGCCCAACAGGTCGTCGAATTCAACTACGTCCACGAAGGCCTTGTCATAGTAGGCTGCACCGATCTCAACCGTCACCTGTTTCGGGAAATGATGTTTTACATTGGTTGAAATACTTGTCCCATCCCAAAGCTCTCTCCAGGGAGACAAGTAGTCAATAGAGTAACCAGGGATTGCGATAGCATCATCTAAGTGCAGGTGCCGTTGCCCCAACGACACGCTGAGACCTGTTCGGGCGCCCAGGGGCCGGGAGTAACGCAGCGACAGACCGGTGCTCGCATAAGTCTGCCTGTCCCCTGCATCATCCCCTGATGATCTGTGCGTACCGCTGCTTGGCAGCGCCGCCAGATCGTAGGTGCGCCAAGAGTGTCCGAGTTCCAGGGCAAGAGCATTGGAGCCGAACGGAGTAAGATTGACTCCGGCCACAAGCTCACTTCCACGGTTTGAACCGAAATCCGCATTTGTATATGCGATCCTGCCGTAAGACGCCCTGGCCTGAAGCAGAAGCGACGGTGCCAGACGGTACCCGATGGTGGTCGCTCCGCCGACATCGGTCTGATCGTACAACTGATAGAGCTTCCCAAAAGTACGGTAGGACAATCGACCGGCAAACAACACCGACCACGCGGAAGACTCACTGGTCGGTATAATCACAATTGATGTGCCACCGGAGAAATTGGACAGATCCCTTGTGGAAGTGTAAGCGTTGTACCGGCCGTGGGCTGTAATCCGGGTTGAAGCCGATGGATAGAACTCAATATCCCCGCCCACAAATGAATATGATTCACCGACCGAGATTGAGTCGTTGAAGAGATTCCCCTGATAACCGCCTCCTAATGAAAGGTTGGTGACGATCTCCGCCCTGGTGGCAGGCACAAAAATGAGACCGATAACCACCGCAATTATGGATACTGTTCTTGCACGCACTACGGAACCTCCTCAGTACCGTTCATCAGAACCGGGATGACAGTCAGACTGCCACCCCGGATCGAAAGAGTGTATTTGGTTCTACCTGCCGCCGCGCTGTCTGGAACCGTGAGGACCGGTACCATCACAGACGCCGCCTCCGGCCGAACCGGCACCGGTTCCGTCACAGACTCCGGCGCCAGAGCCATTCATGCCGCCCTGGGCGCCAAGTCTCTTCTGAAACATGGAGCCGCTGAAGGCCTGCAGACGGTTGAATTTCTGGGACTTGGTCATGGTCTGGTTCCGGGCCATTCCTTCGCCGGAATTCTCGCCAAGCTGACCTTTCTGATAGCCGCTGCCATCCCGGGCATTCTTGACGTAGTCAGGATCGAGACCATTGGGGATTCCGTCACCATCGTGGTCGGGTGCATTGTCGTTGAACCCGTCACCGTCGAGGTCCACGAAGTTCTTTCCGTTCCCATCACAGGTCTGAGCCTGGGCTCCGGCCGGTGAGAACATGACCATGGCGGCCATGATAAGAACGGACAGGCTGATGGTCGTTGCTGTTTTCATTGTTGTCTCCTTTCAGCATAGGTCTGTTAGTATTCACTAACTTCAGTTGCCCCCGACTATTTGCAATAACTGTGCCATTCCCGCTCCGGAGGACATAAGCGGTTATAGATCAGCAGGTTTGCCATGCAGGTGGAACTGCCTTCAGCCGAGAAACTGTACCGTTGGGTACGGGCGATGAGGAAAAGCGCCCGTCAGCGTTCAGTGACAATGATGACTATAATACGTTGGAGGATTAGCCTGCGTTCACGTAGTCAATAGTACTTTTGGAGCGGGAAAGTCCCGCGCAAAGAACCCGGTGGGCGGCCCCGAGTATCTCAGGTTCACCAGTCAGACCGATATCAGCGGCTTACTTGAAGCTGCCGCAGGGAATGGAGGACATCACCCAAAAGAATACTGGGGGGCCAGTATTCCGTTCTTTGGAAAATGCTCGATCTCTCCCGCATGAGTTTTGAAACCCTGTTGAAATCGGCGTAATTGCTCTATTGACGGCCACTTCTATGTACTCACCCCGGGAATATTCCGAGCAAATGTCTCCCTTTTGAGGTTGCCTGAGAGAAGTCGAGATTCTATCTTGATTTCATTCAGGAGAGTGGCGACAAGGTCGCCAACGAAGAGAGGTTTTGTTCTCATGGCCGCAGATGACTCACACGATGATAGAACACGTTCTTTCACCGTTCTGAGCGCAGGCGCCAACATAGGCCACTACCGGATCGTTGAAAAGATCGGCGCTGGTGGCATGGGTGAGGTCTATCTGGCGGAAGACACGAGCATAAGACGCAAAGTTGCGCTGAAGTTCCTGCCGGCTCACATGTGCGAGGATGAGGATTCAAGAGCACGTTTCCACCGCGAGGCCGAGGCTACCGCCAAGCTGAACCATCCCAACATCGTGACGATCTTTGGAGTCTCCGAGCACGAGGGGCGGCCTTACTTCGCGATGGAACTAGTGAGCGGTCAAACACTGGGCAGTTTGGCAAAAGCGGAGAATCTCGATTTCGAGCGGATAGTCGACCTCACTCTACAAATCTGCGAAGGTCTCGCCGCCGCCCACGAGTCAGGAGTCATACATCGGGACATCAAACCGAATAACATCGTCGTCGACGAGAAGAACAGACTGCGCCTGCTCGATTTTGGATTGGCGGCTGTCAAGGGCGCCGAGCAGCTTACCAGAACCGGCTCCACCATGGGAACGGTGCAGTACATGTCGCCGGAGCAAGTTCAGGGCAAGGAGCTTGACCACCGTTCCGACTTGTTTTCACTGGGCGTTGTTGTCTATGAATTGATCACCGGTCGAACGCCTTTCGGCCGCGACAACGAGGCTGCTGCACTGAATGCGATCCTACAGGACGAACCCGAGCCACTGGCCCGTTACAAAGCCGACGTTCCCGATGAGTTGCAGCGCATGGTTTCCAAGCTCCTGGAGAAAGACCCATCAATGCGTTACCAATCTGCCCAGGGCGTCACGAGTGACCTCAAGCGGATGGTTTCTCGGTCTCAGGTTTCGGTGACGAGTCCTGAGATCGTCCAGAAGAAACGCGGGCCGATTTGGTTCTTCGCAGGGACTGCTCTGGTATTGGTGATTGCATTGTCGTACTTTTTCGCTCAGTGGATGCCGGTAGCCACCAATGACAGCAGAAAAATGCTGGCGGTTCTGCCGTTTGAGAACCTTGGTCTGATTGAGGACGAGTATTTCGCTGATGGTATTACAGAGGAGATCCTTGTCAACCTGTCGCAACTTTCCGGGTTGGGTGTTATTTCTCGGTCCAGCACAAACAAGTACAAGGGCAGCGACAAGAGTCTGAAGCAGATCGGAAAAGAACTAGGTGTCGACTACATTCTCAAGGGCACTATTCGCTGGGACAAGTCCAGCAAGGAAGAACGCCTGCGGATCAACCCAAGGCTGGTGCAAGTCTCTACCGACGTCAATC
>CBDUZQ010000109.1:0-7853 GCA_965371755.1 uncultured bacterium | reverse complement strand
CGGCCAGCGGTTTCGTAAGCCTCGTCCCACCGGCGTTGCCTCTTCTGAACCTCAAGCAGTCGGTCATATCCATACCTGTCATCAGGACTAAGGGCAATCAGCTCTTTCAAGGCCGCGCGGGTCATCTCATCGTTGCCCAGGGCAACGTAGTCCCTGGTCAACTGTTTCAGGATAGCCTGCTTCTGGTCTCTGTTCAATCCACCGCGCAGAGTGAGATCCTTGTGAACCTGCAGCGCCCGGTCAGGTTGCTTATGTTCACGCAGGATTTGTCCCAGACGAAGGTAAGCGTCGATGTTTGTAGAGTCCTCAGCGACAACCTGACGTAACTTGGTAAAAGCAGTCTCCGCCCGGCCGTCAAGAAGATTCTGAAGAGCTTCGACATAGAGTTGGTCGGACGACGTCCGACTGGTCGGACGAAAGTAGCGTTCATAGATCGCATACAAAGCTACCGACGCGATCATCAGAACAACGAATACAAGTACGTACTCTACCATGACATCCCTGTTACGTCACTCATTGTCGCTGAACAATGGTTTGTCGCTCGACGGTTTGGATTCCCCTGAAGCCACCAGATCGGCCGATTCCTCAATAGGTCGGTTGCGCAAGGCTGTCACCTCGCCCTCCAGAGCTTTGATCCGCCGGCGAGTCGCGCGCAATTGCACCGACTGTTTGATGAATACGGACATGAACACAAACAGCGACACCAGCACACCCGGCACGAACGACCAAAAAACCACTGTGACAAGCGGCACCTTGACATACTGTACCCAACCGAGGTTAACCTTTACCGTTTCTTGCGACGGCGGATTGTAATAAACGAAGGCAACCACGCACAGAACCAATGCGACAATCAGTATCGCCCGCACAGCCCACATAGGACCTCCAAGTTGACCTCCCCTTCTACTATCATCTCACGAAACCAAGCCGCCGGTTGGTACTCATATGAGAATCGTCCTGGGAACCGACCGGCCATCCAGCAACTCAGCCTTTGCTCTCTTCTTCCGATCCTGTCCACTTGATGCTGTTGACCATTTGCGTCAGAAAGGCATCAATCCCCTTATAGTAAAGGGATTCACACATCAAATGGAAGACCAGGATAGTGTTGTCTTTTTTAATGGCTGTTACCGTACCTTCGTAGGCGCCACGGACACGTTTACCGGCGCCGGTTGAAGATGCAGATAGCGCCACTTCCTTCATATAGGAGCACTTGCCTGCCCAACGAAGCCCCTTCATGTCCCCTACCCTGATCGTCTTACGCCCTTTGGGAACCAGGGGATCACGGTATGTTCCGGAACCAACAGAGCCTTCGTTTAGCAGTTCGAACTCCTTCAGAATATCCTTCTTCTGATCGGACTTGTAAGTCTTACTCACCAGAGAATCAATAAAGGCGGCGGCTCCGAGGGTGGTGGTGTCAACCCATACGACCATGCGCGGCACTTGAGTGTAGTCCGGGGCATCCTGGTAATCGTGCGGGACCTCGTAGTTCTTTTGCACCAAGAACAGCCTGAAGTGACTCTTTTCATTACCTACCTTGTATTTCCAGTTGTCGGGCAGGTCGATCTGAAAGCCGTACTTAACATCGACAAAAACATTGTCCGTAACTTTACCCGCCTTGGCTTTCTTGCGCCGGGCTGAAACCATCGGTATCGTCACCAGGAATGCCAGGAGAATTATCAGTAGTCGTTTCATCAATGCTCTCCTTCTAACTTCACAAGCCGTCGAGTTTTACTAAGTTTTACTCTTATACATTGATAGTCAAGGAAATAATCTAAAAAGTTGCGCCCGCACCATGGTGCGAAGAGTCGGGATAGATTTCATGCGCGCGGGGAAGGATGCCGAACGGAAGATGGTCCCTCAGCGGAAACCGATCTTGCGTTGCCGTTGCTTTTGGATGTAGTGCTGTATGGTCGTAAAACGGAAATCGCTGAGGAGCTTCTCCAGTTTTATAACCAATGTTGCGGTTGAACCATAGGTGCGCAACCTCTGAACGGCCGTCAAACCCGCCACTGGTGGCGGTTCAGGATCGATTTCCCAGGGGTGAATATAGACCACAGCAGGCCGGCCGTGCCGGTTCAAACGGTTGATTATGCGTCGTGAGTACCAGTACGGGCAGTGGCGCAAGTAACCGCCACCGGCAATCGGCAGATTCCACCAGAGCAGCCGATAAGTCGAGGCCGGAATCTCATACAGGAAACGCCCCTGGTCAAATTTCATACGGAACATCTCCCGGGGACCCTTGGGCATACCGTAGAGGTCGTGTTTGATTGGGAAAATGGAACTGTCATATTCAAATCCGAGTTCGGACAGAATCTCGAAAGCCCACGGCACGCTGTCGTTGATCGACCAACTGGGCGCCCGATAACCAAGCGGTCTGTCTCCACACGCTTTGACAATGGCGTTCACGGCCCGCCGTGTATCGAGACGAAACTCCTGGGGATCAAGCTGATCGACGCGGCGATGGAAGTAGCTGTGACACGCAATTTCGTGACCGTTGGCATGAATCTCAGCGATCAGGTCGGGATACATTTCCGCGCAGTAACCAAGGACAAAGAAAGTGGCGCGGACGTCATGACGCCGGAACAACTCCAGAAGGCGAAGACTATTCTTCACCAGCGTAGACGGCATCTCCTGCCATTGATCGCGATTATAGCGCTCGGTCAACGCCTCGACAACAAACCACTCCTCCAGATCCACGGTCAGGAGATTAACTTCGGAGTCCATCACGGCACCTGTCTAACGGGAGTGTGAACGATATGTGTCCCCCTGAGAATCGGGGTCATTCCGATGGCGGCTGTTCTTCTTCCCGCGACGGTCACGAGCCCGGGCGGCGATGTTCGCCTGCGACTTGCGGGTGCGGTATTCATAGCCGTAGTAGCGATAGTCGTGATAATACGGCAGGGTGTTGTTCATGTTGTTAAGCACGACGCCGAGAATGCGCTCTCGATTAGGATCAATGATTTCAACGGCCCGTTCAACAAGCTCCTGTTGCGTACTGCCGGCCTTAACCACCAGTAGAACACCATCCATTTTGGGAGCCAAAAGCATTGGATCTGAAACCGGCAGGGCCGGCGCGGCATCGATCAATATAAGATCGTAGTAGAATTTCATGTCATCGACCAGCGCTGCAATGGCTTCAACATCGAACAGCTCGGTTGGCTCGGGATGGTAATCCCCACAGGTTATGATATCGAGTTTATCAATGGAGGTCTTCTTGATGGCATCACGCGGGCTGAAACCCTCCTGCAGAATCTCGGTCATTCCGTGCTTGCGTCCCGCAATAAACAGTCTGTGCATAGTCGGTCGCCTGAGGTCACAATCGACGATCAGCGTTTTCATTCCCTTGTGCAGCGATGCCGTGATGCCAAGGTAGGCACATACGGTCGACTTGCCCTCGGACAACATTGAAGAACTGATCAAAATCGACTTCAACTCCGTCGACCGTTCCATCTGTTGTAAGCGGTGCAGGAGCCGACGGAATTCGGTGGCAAAGGGCGCTTCCAGGCGGAAGTTGTCAATGACTGATAGTCGTTTCGGCTTCACACTTATGACCTTTGCGCAATCTGGCTAAGGATGCCGCAGATAGCTTTGTACTGTTTGGCGGCCTCACTCAAGTCCCCGGCGACCTTACCTAACGAAGAATTCATATCGACCACGCGCTGGTACTGTTCCACACCCTTTCGCCATTGAAGACGCGCCTGTTCAAAATAACAGCGTCCCAGTTCCGAATACAGGTCAACGTAGGACGGATTCTTATCGATCTCGGCTTGCAGGAAAGTGATGCGCTCGGCAATAGCCTCTTCCGACACCCAATCCGGATACATCACGAAGCGCATATAGAAGGTCGTGAATTCCCGACGGTGTTGTTCCTTCTTCTGTCGCTGAACGCTCAGAAACAGGTCGTTGGCCTGTTGGAGTTGCGATTTCGCTATCGCCTGCATGCCCTGACGATAGGTGTCACAGTCGTACTCCGGCTGTATCAAGGCGGCTCTATTGAAGTAATCAGTCGACTTCGTGAGTACGCTCTCAAAAAGGCTGGTGTCTTCACCACCCAGGGCATTCTGAAGCAGAGCCAGACCCAGATTGAAATAGGCGTCAGCGTAATAAAGATTGATCCTGATCGCCTCCTCCAACTCGATTACGGCCCGCTTGAATGATCGCCCGGCCAACAGTGTCTCGCCCAGGTTGTTGCGATAGTCGGCGAACCCCGGACGCGCCTTGACGGCGGCCTCGGCCGCCTGCACGGCTTCCGGCACTCGCCCCAACGCAAGATAGGTCATGCCAAGCTGGTTGTACGCCTGATGCATCTGCGAATCGTAGCGGACGGCTTTCTCGAACAAGGCGCCGGCCTCTCCATGCAGTTTCTTGTAAAAGAATGCCATTCCCAGATGATACAGTTTCCGAGCGTCCCCTTCAGCTGAGATTGTACGATACGCTTCCAGGAGCGTCTCAATCTCTTTCTTCATCTCGCCGTGCTTGATCTTCACCAGCGAAAGCAGTTCTTCGGAGCTCACTTCCGCAGGATGCGGACTCTGGACTAACTCCACAGGCTGCCCATCGACGTAAACCGTCGTCGAAACGCGACAGGGGTCGGAGTCACTGGAAGTTTGGATGATGTATTCTTTGTTGTTCTCGACCAACTTGCTTTTCAATCGATACGTTTCCATAGGCCTCACCGTATACGGGGTAGTTTATCTATCTTAGGGATGGCGGCCAGCACCGGTATCCCGAGTAACGTCTCGACATCTTCGGTCCGCTTGAATGACTTATCCAGAACCTCGGCCAGGAACACCGCGCCCCCACCGATCACCAATCCCAGCAAGAAACCCATTACCAATATTTTCTTCTTGTCGGGCCAAAACGGCGCCAGCGGCACCTGGGCCGGTTCAATGATCTTGTATTTGGTGCGATCCTTGGCCCTTTCCGAGAGAATCTCAACTGTTGTTTCCTCGGAGCGGAAGGCGTCGCGGTATCGGCGAGCATCGGATACCTTGCGCTCCAGTTCGATGATCTCCGCCTGCAATCGAGGTATGCTACTGAGCGTTCCCGTTATTTTGTCATACGAAAGCTGCAACTGAGTCCGCTTGGAGTTCAGAATATCGAGGTTTTCGCGTACCACGAAATATCGTCTCAGTATGGCACGCTGATTGTCCGGATATGAAGCAAACTGTTCATCGACGGTCCGGTTCAGTTCACGTTCAAGGAAGCGCACGGCGTCGTTCATTCTGATGTTGACAGCGATAACATTCTGCTCGTCCCAGGCATACTTCGCCATCATGCCGGCGAGTATTGCTATCTGCCCGTCGATTTCGGTGCGCAACTCAACCAGGCTGTCGGTGTACTTAAGCCGGGTCGCGGCCAGATCGAAACTTTCCAGTTGGCCCCTCAGAGTGAGCAGTCCGCTGGAATCGGTGGCGATTTCCAACTGGGTGCGCTCGATGTCCGAGAGGATCTCGCGCCTGTTCCCCTGCGAGGAGATGTTGTCCGGCAATTGCGTCTGAGTTAGACGCGACTGCGCGGCAGTCAATGAATCCAGAGCCAGCTGGTATTCCCACTCCGTGCGTTCCAACTGCAAATCAGCAAAGGATTGATTGTCGAGAATCTTCTCCAACTCGTAGCGTGATTTCTCCTGCTCCAGAATCTCAGTCAGGCGGGTCACCATGTTCTTCGCCTCAACCGGACCGGTGGACTCAACCGTGATCTTGATCTGATCGGCGCCCACAAAAGCCACACTTATCTGATCACGCAGGCGCTCCAGGAGCAGGTGAAACTTCAACTGCTCCAGACTTTGAAGGGGGTTGTCCTCACGCATCTGTGCAGCCTGACGACTGATTTTGAGATTGACGTCCAACTTCAGATCACGAATCAACTGGAACAGGTAAGCCTGCGATGTGATCTCGTTTTGCAGCGATTGCAACTGTCTCCGGCGATCCTCGCTGCTCATGCGCGGGTTGGCTTCCCGACCGATGATACTGATTAACTCTCGGGAGACGTTATATGGTCGATCAATCCAGATGATAGTCGAGGAGCTATACATGGGAGTCAGAAGGAATGAAGTTCCGTACCCAGCCGCCGTGGCCAGGATCAGGGGAATGATTATCAGCCACTTGCGCTTCAGGACGACAGCCAGAATCTCCCTGATGTCGACACTTTTTTCTTCCTTGTGCTCCATATACCTATCGATAAACGCTACGGCTCGTCCGCTGGTTTCAGGTTCTCATACAACAGCACGGCTGAGGTTGCGACGCCGAAAATGGTGACAATGGTACCCAGATTACGGCTCATGAAACTCTGCTTCCGGAACGGCACCACGCAGACATCTTCTTTACGCATGATATGACGCGCCGGCGTGCCGGTCAGGGCGTATTTTTCGAGATCAACTAACATAGTCTGGCCGTAGTAGCCATCTTTGCTGATGAGCTTAGTACGTTTAAGATCGGCCATGTCGGTATGGCCACCGGCCATTGCCAGCGCCTCCATGATGTCAAGATTATCCTGGTAACGAATTGGCCCGGGAGTGTGGACAGCCCCCATCACATAGACGACGTTTTTTAGGGTGGCCAACTGACCGAGGTTCGGCGGCGCAATTCCTGCCGGTGAAGCGGGAACGTCAATGGCATCGCGGCGGTTCAGCTTCGGCAGGTTTTCAACCGCACCGGCCGCCATCGCTGCCGCCACGTCTACAACTTCAACCTGACCGCCCCTGTCGCCGCCGCGAATGATGTTCACCCGACTGAGATCACCAAGTTCGGTAATCCAGCCGGCTTCATTCAGAATCGTCAGCAGATCAGGTATCTTCTCAAACGTCTTCTTACCCGGACTGTTCACCTGACCATAGACGAACACATGTTGATAGTTGTATTCCGTCACCTGCACCACGCATTGAGAAATGCGGTTGTTCAGGCGCGACATCCGTCTGACAATCTCAGTCTGCAAATCCTGGATTGTCTTGCCCGCCGCTTCAATCTCCCCGATAATGTCCAGAGATACTTTGCCGTCCTGTGTCACCCGGACTGTTGTGTTCAACACCGGATCCTGCCAAAACTTGATCTGCAACATATCTTCCGGACCGATTCGGTATTCCTCGGCCGCGGCTGCAGTAGCACTGCATAGAAGCAGCGCCATGCCTGCAAGAAGAATCATCCTGTTCATTAAACCTGCACGCTTTTTGATAAGTTCCATCCTTTGAACAACTTATAGTAAAATCGGCATATTTCCCATTCACGTTAGTAACGTAAGCATTCATCCCCTCGGCTGTAAAGCATTAAATGCAGTCTGGAAGTTGCGGGGGTCACCCGCTGTTACGGAACATCCTCGTAGACCAGCGATTTGTTGCGACCGCTCTCTTTGGCTTTCAATAGCGCCATATCGGCAGCGTGGATCAATCGCTTGGAGTCATCGCCATGATCGGGGAATATGGCGCCGCCCAACGACACCGTGCATCTGAGCGGCTCGTCCGCGTTCTCGATCTGAAATCTGTTCCGAGAAATCGCGTTCTGCAGACGCTTCATGAAGCGTCGACAGGTTTCCTGATCCGCCTCCGGCATAATGACGCAAAACTCGTCTCCCCCATACCTGGCCACTACATCGATAGAGCGAATACTGTTGCGAAGAATCTCGCCGAGTTGTCTTAGAATAGCGTCACCGGCCAGGTGGCCGTAAGTGTCATTGGTCGCCTTGAGTTCATCGAGGTCGAACAGAATAAAGGCCAGTTTGCGTCCGTACCGCTGGGCGCGGGAAAGCTCCTCGTCGAAACGACGGAGGAAATATCGTTGATTAGCCAGACCGGTCAGGTTGTCGGTATAAGACAACTCCTCGATACGTTCGAAGGACTCGGCATTGTCGATAAGGTCACC
>CBDUZQ010000108.1:0-7878 GCA_965371755.1 uncultured bacterium | reverse complement strand
GGCCTTTTACAGCAAAGTTTTCGGTGCGCCGAAGTATTCGGAAGACAAAGGACGCATCCTCGGTTGGCCGATGGGCGCCACCTATCTGACAATCATGACGGCCGACCAGGGGATGGACAAAGACCGCAACCCGTGCAATGCCGAGTTCGCTATCCAGGTTGCCCGGCCGGAGGAAGTCGACTTGCTTCATCAGGCTCTGGTCGAAGCCGGGGCCACCGATTTCTGGGACGCCCGGGATACCGTCATGTACGAACCGATGCGCTACGCCGTGGTTAACGATCCTTTCGGTGTTCGCATCGATGTCTATTGTCCCCTACCTGACAAGAAGTGAGCGAGGTGATAGCGCGGCGACCAGGCGTGGCCCGGACGTTCGGGGCCACGTACCCTTCGACTCCGCTCAGGGTGACGTGCAACTCCGCTCAGGGTGACACATGCCAGTGACAGGATCGCAGGGATCCTGCTCTACAGAATGTCGTTGGATGATATGTTTTACCGTCTGTCCAACAACTCTTTGATCGCCTTGTTGACCGCCGAGTTCTTGAGAAACAGCTTTTGAGTCCTGGACATGTTGTCGTTATAGTCGCGGATGGAGTCAATTGCCTCGACGTCGCCGATATTCCCAAGCGCTTTGACTGCGGCCAGCCTCAGATCGTCCTTGGATACACCTTCCCCTACCAGACGGATCAGTTCGTCTTCGCATCCGAGCAGCTTGATCAGGTAGTCCCGGGCATCATCGCCACCGAGTTTTCCCAGGGCATAGACGCAGCGGGCTGACAGCGACGGATGCCTGAGGGCGACATCAATAAACAACGGCGCTGTCTCCGGTGTACCGATGATACCGGCAGCGATTACTGCGCTCTCGCCGATTTCACGGTCGTTGTCATCAGCCATGACAATCAGCAGATCACAGGCGTCATCCCCGCCGATTTTCTCCAGAGCCGCCACGATCTCGCGTCGCACCCGGATATCCTTGTCGTTGATACGCAGCCGCAACGCCGGAACTCCCTCGGGATCTCTCAATGAGCCAAGAACAAAAACAGTGTTGCGTATGACATACCAACGCGCATCCGGCAACTCATGCCGGCCGCTATCGCGTTCGAACATGGTGTCATCGGCCATAATAGTTGAGGACACTTTCAACGACGCCTTGCCCAGTTCAGCCAGAACTTTCAGTGTCTGTTGACGAATCTGCCGCACTGGGTGAGAGATGATGTTGGCCAACGCCAGCGCCACTTCCTCAGTACCGATAGCCACCAGAACCTCTCTGACGAACGCGGCCGTTTCATGGTCCGTTTTGACCATCTCATCGATGAGAGCGTTTATCACCTCGGGGCGATTGATGTTTGAGAAGGCGTGCTTAACCGCCATCGAGTCATAAATCGTAACCGAATCCGCAAACCGTCGGCGCCCGGCCATTGCCGTGGTCAGCCGCGCCAACAGATCGAACCGATCCGATGAGAGACTCTTCTCTATCAGTTTCCAGATGACCTCGGAGTATTCGTAGGTTTCGGTTTTCTTTTTCAACCGGTCGATCACGCGCTCGATCACGACGTCACAGACGGCTGTATCGGTCATGAGATTGAACGACTGCACGGCGCCTTCCAGAAGAGCCAGAGCAATCTGACGTCGCATCGGTTCCGGGGCCTCCAACAGGTCCATCAATTCAGAGATTACCTGAATCGCCTTGCCCTGCTGCCCGGTTTTCAACAGACGCGAGAAACCAACTGTGTACTCTTTGAGGTTCGGTTGTTCTTGGGCACCCTGCAGGAACTGTTGAACCAACTGATCTAGTTTGCCGCCAACCTCCAGCCGAATAGCGCTGGACGGAGTCGTCATCTGCGGAACCAGCTTGCTGGACGCATCCAACTTCTCGAGTGATTCGTCCAGGGCGTCGACGATCTTGTTTCGGTCCTGGTGGTAATCAGTCAGTCTGTAAGCCGCCTGGTAAGACTGCACCAGCGATTGCTTTCGATCAGCATCCTGCTCTCGTGCAATCTTACTCGCCAAAGCAGAGAGGTGCGACCGTATAGTATCACCGTCGAGCGACGCTATTTTCTCGGGTAACAAATAACGAATAAGGTCGATGTCGAAGTCTATGTCCTGTTGGTCCAGCGCCTCCTGACCGGTTGCATCGATCTGTGCCAGGAGCGAAGGACCGTTGCCCAGGCGCAACATGACGAAGTTCTTGACTGAGAAGTCCGCCTGTACATCGCCGCGATATTGTTTGTTGTTTTCGAACATGGCAAAGGCATGTTCGGAATTCACTTCGATCGTGTCGATCTTGTTTTCACGCAAGATACGGGTCAGCAGATTCCGATGGTCCGACTGGTCGACACGTTTGACAAAGCGATCCATAAAACGCGTAAACTCATTCATGGTGAGACGACGCTCGAACAGGAGTGCCTCGACATCAAGTTGCTGCATGTAGCGGACGATTTCCTGCACGAAAACACTGTCCTTCAGACGAATGTTCAGGATGTACAACTCGCCCCGAGAGAGATTGAAATTGATATGGTGCTTAAAGCGGAAGATCCATTCGAAGGCGAGGAATGGTTTTTCCAGCGCCCGGAGAGCCATCGGATGGCCGGAGCCGTAGATTGAAACCTTGCGAGCAGCCATCGCCAACTCCCTGACCAGAGAATGGGCCAGTTCGTTGAGGTCGGCAGCCAGAATCGATTCGTTGATTGAGTCGGCTGATTTCTTCATGTTCATCCCCAAAACAGGTAATCTCTCCTTCATCGGTGGCGACATACAGTCGCCTCCCATCGGAAACCGGTGGCACGGCAATGGCGCCGTCCATTTGGCGCTGATCGATCAGCGTTCCGGTGGCAGCGTCCAGGCAGAACAGCTTGCCGCCCATGGTGCCGACCACCACGAACCGTCCAATTGCCGTGGCCGAGGCTCGCACCACTTCAACTGTTTGGAAGCGCCAGAGTTCCTCACCGGTCGTAGTCTGAAGCGCTACCAACTCGCCGCTGCTAAGACCCACAAACAGCCTGCCGTTCAGTACCGCCGGCGCGGTCCAGGCATCCCCGCCCAGGGGTGTCTGCCAAACGATGCGGCCGTCGGCGCTGTCCAGGGCAAACACGGTGCCGCGAACACCGGATACATAGATCATGTTATCCACGGCCACCGAAGCTGCCACAGGTTCCGGCAACTCGGCCCGAAATAACTCCTGCCCGTCCTCGACGGCTACCACCAGCAGCGTCCCATTGTCGACCGGCTGATACACCTTATCGGCATCACAAGTCGGCCCGGCAACAAGGCGGCCTTCCACCTCCAGACTCCATAGCAGGTTGCCGTAATGGGCGTCAAACGCCTGCAAAAAGCCGGAACTGGAGGCGACAATCAGGCGGTTATCTATTATTATCGTCCCGGCCGCCGCATCCTTTACGCGTCGCCGCCAAACTCGTCGGCGATTGGCCAGGTCAATGCAACAGAGCCGCTCATAAGGCAGAGATGTCCCGTAATAGGCCAACGAGTCTATCATGGTCAAGCCGGTCTGGACCGACCTTTTGGCCCGCCAGTGCCCCAGATAATCGCCGTCGACCTGGTCAAAAAAACGAATCTTGCGCCGTGACCCGGGATATATCAGGACGCCGTGACTGATGCTGAGAGGTCCTGCCGGCTTGTCGCCGATATTTCTCTCCCACAAAATATCCAGCCGACCGTTGAATTTGTCCGACTCGATGCTGCCAAGGTTCTGGATGGAACCACGATGAAACGGCCAGGCCGAAGGCTGGGCCAGTTGCTCCTCGCTCAGCCGAAAGCGACGTGAACAACCAATACCCAGCAGTAACAGCGCCACCAGAGCTACCAGAGAAAGACGACACGTCATCAGAAGTTCCACCCAAAGAAAAAGTCGAAGTCAGTATCGCCACTGACCGTTTCAAAGTCGGTCGTACGCGTGAAATCGAACCGAAGCAAGACGACATAGCCCAACGCCACCCTGAACCCGAATCCAAACGAGCCCAGGAACCGGTCAAACTGGTCGTCCCACGCCGATCCGGTATCAAAAAACAGGGCGCCGCGAATGCGGCGGAAATCGAAGCCGCCGAACGGTAAACCAATCATCAGTACGTCGATTAAGGGGAAGCGCAACTCGGTGGAGGCAAACAAGACGTTCCTTTCATAGAAAGCGTTGCGATCATAACCACGAAAAGACCAACTGCCGCCGAAATAGATTCTTTGAGGTTCTTTGCCGGCGGAGGTGTAGCCAAACAGCCGGTTGGCCACAGCCGAGTAGCGGCCGAGTCGGAAATAGTGTCGCACGTCAGCCAACGCAACGCGACTGAAGTTGCTGCCCTGGTCGAGCGAGTTGGTCACGCCCAGCGTGAAATTGTAACGTCTTCCCTCGATCGGACCTGATATGTCCCAGAGTGAGTTATCGAAAACCCAACTGAGATAGTGGGTAACTAAGAACGCTTCCCGTTCGTTGAAACGAAAACGACTGTCACGCTTGGAATACCGCGCCAGCGTGGTCAGGTCGACGCGATGGAACTTGGACATGGGATAGCTCAAGAGTGCGATGCCACCAGCCTGCCGTTCGAAGTAATACTGATCGAAATCGTTGAAGTACTCATCGTAGAGATGATACAATCCGACGCCCCAGTTAAGTCTACGTTCCTTGTTGACATAAGTGACGCCGATGTTGAACGATTTCAACAGTTCGCCCTTGGTCGTGGCGGTATTGGTCAGGAGAAAGTAGTAGGCGCGGTTGCCCAGAACGTCGGACATGGCCGCCTGAAAACCGCCGAGGGAACCGTAGACCGGATCATATCCAACGGATGACTGAGCGATGTCAAAGGAATAGTCGGTATCATATTTGACCGACGAACGACTGTACTTGCGATCGATCTGCGGCGGACGCCATGAGGAATGACCCAACGAAGGAGGTTGTTCCACCGGTTTTGCACTCTGAGGTATATCCATTTCATAGATACGGTAGCCCATATCCTGGTAACCGGTGTACGTCAGGCGACGACCGTCCCGGGTGAGTCGTGGATCAAAGGCGCCGGTAACGTAAGTCGATTGTCGCGTTAACTGACCCGCATCGTCCAACAGAAAAAGATTGTAGGTGCCGGTGCGATTGGACGAAAAGTATACACCCCGGTCGGCGCACTCAGGCGCTTGATCATCGTAGTTGCCGAAAGTCAGTTGCTCTATCCGACGTGCATCTATATCGATTTCGAAAAGATTCAATGCGCCGTCGTCTCCGTGGGAACCACGGTCCGATGCGAACACCACACGAAGGCCATCGGTAGAGAACACCGGATCGGTGTCATGATACACATCGTCAGTGAGGGCCCGGTAATCACCAGTCGGCATGTCCAGTATGTAGAGATTCGTAAAACCATTCTTGCGCACACCCGAGAACACAATTCGCTGTCCGTCAGGTGACAAACGTGGAGAACGAGCCTCAATCAATCCATCAAACTCATAGCGCCGGGTGACTCGGTCTTCATTCAGATCATAGACATAGACAACATCGGCATCCTTTGACTTGGACGAAAAAACAACGATCCCCGAATCGTTAGCGTCGATCCCGGATCTGAGAAGATGCAGAGACTCATAGTCAGCCGATCGCTCCCCTTTGAGCAAGGTGCGGACCCCTCCCTTTTTCTCATCGATAGGGCGCATGTAGATCCCCGAGTAGCCCCGGCGATACGCCTTGTACACGATCCAGTCCCGTGCGCCGTCGCCATCGTCCCAGCGAATGGGCACACCTTTCTCGGAAAACAGATGGGTGGTGATGCGTCTCGACTCCATCTTGGGAAGACCCAACTCCCTGATCTCCGGGAAGTACTTCCTCTTCAGGTGGTATTCCCACTTTTCCGATAGTTCGTTGAGGTCATCGCCGAGTGTCAGTGCCACCACCTCATTGAAATCCTTCGCCTTGTGCCAATTCTCAAACAGCCTTGGTATTTTGTCGGGACCGTAGGCCGAATCAATGAAATGGCAAATCGACTCGCCCAGCTTGTACATATAGAATGACCCGCGTATCGTGTAGAGCCGATTGATCGGGATCAGCTTGTTGGTAATCACCATGTCTTTGACAACCATGTCGGCCTTGGTCCGCCAGTCGGTGGACCAGTACTCGGCCAGCCCTTCGGTGAACCACAACGGCGGATAAAAACTCCGCGTCCGTGGCCGACGGTCAAGAGCGGCCTTCAACCGATCGATCATGAAAACGTGAACCATCTCATGGCGAATCACATGGGAAAAATCGCCGTAGGAACCGTTGAACGGCACGACTACGCGCCCCTTCATGAATTCGGTGAAGCCGCCCACGGATTCCGGCATGAGTCCCGGCAGGACGTTGGTCTGTGAGAAATAGGTGGGGGACGAATATATGATCAGCGGGATTGTCTTCCTAACCTCATGGTTGAACTTCGCCGCCAGCGCTCGGTACGATGTCTCGGCCAACCTCGCTGCAGTCTGAGCCAGTTGCTCTTCTTCGGCATAGAAGTAGATCCGGAAGTGCTCGGTAGTCATCACCTGCCAGTCGAAACGAGCATACTGCACCTTGTTCTTGCCGAAATAGAACTGCGCATAGCTCTCGCTCACTGCACCCATGACGATTGCCACCACCAACATGGCTATAGCCAGCCATCTGGGGCGGACCAACAGCGACATAAGTCTCGAAGTTATGTATTTGTCGGACGAACCGTGTATCATTGTCTTGCCATTAAGAACTCTCTATACAGACGAGATGGTGTCTGCTAATGTTCATCGTCCTGCCGATCGATACCGACGCATCCACCTCTGAGAAACCGCAGCCATTTCATTCGACGCCCAACCCATGCCATCACCGCACAATGCCTGTTTCAGCGCCGCAGTTTGAGCATTTGTCGCCGTCTAAACCAACTATCTCCGTGCGATACCCTGAGCGCCTGATCAGTTTGTTTCCACACGAGGCGCAGGCAGTATCGGACCCATCCGGGAGAGCAATGTTACCGAGAAACACGTGCTTGAGCTTTGATTGCGCGATCAAAAACGCTCTTAACATGGTGTCGGCAGGTGTTGCTTCAATGTTCAGTTTGTACTGGGGATGGTAAGCCGAAAGATGCAGCGGTATCCTATCCGAAATCGACGCCACAAACTCAACCAGCCTGGTAACGTCTTCGTCAGAATCATTTTTTCCCGGTATAAGCAGATTCGTCAGCTCAAGATGCACGTGCGAGTCAGCAACGGTCCTGATTGTATCCAATACCGGCTCGAGTTTCCCCTTACAAACCTTCTTGTAGAATTCCGGTCGCATCCCTTTGAGGTCGATATTGGCGGCGTCGATATGTTCAAGCAAGTGAGAGAGCGGTTCGGCGTTGATATATCCATTGGTAACCAGCACCACTTTGTAACCGGCCTGATGCAACAGAGGTGCCGTGTCCATGATATATTCGTACCAGATTATCGGTTCCGTATAGGTGAAGGCCACGCCAATCGAACCATGTTTACCAGCAGCTTCGACCAGCGTGGCAGGCTCTATGTACGTGGTATGTGTCTTGCTCTGCGAGATCGTCCAATTCTGGCAGTGCAGGCAGCCAAGGTTGCATCCGTTGGGGCCGGTAGACACGATATTGGCGGTGGGATAAAAATGATAAAGCGGCTTCTTCTCAATCGGATCGACAGCAAGCGTGACGGCCTCGCCGTAATTATCGGTGTATAGTTTCCCCTGCCGGTTGAAGCGGCAACCACAGATACCAACTTGACCCTCGGCCAGCTTGCAATCAGCCGGACACAGTTGACATAGCAACTTATCATCGGTTATTGATTGGTAGAAGGCCGCTTCCTTAAGCATTGCGACAATCTTTCTCAACAGACGTTATGGCGGTCGCCAAATTATCAAACAGCTTGACTCCACCATTAATACAATAGTTG
>CBDUZQ010000107.1:0-7902 GCA_965371755.1 uncultured bacterium | reverse complement strand
ACGGCGATATCACGAGGATCGCGCAATCTCTTCCTGTCCCCGACCAACATCGGAATCGCCACCATAGGTCTTCGTCCGCCGATATCGAGACTCACTATGCGAGGGCTGGATGCTTCCAATACCCACAGGTGATTTCCGTCGAAGGTCATGGCTACCGGGTCGTTTACTATTGCTCGGGCGATTTCGCGGGAGAAGCTGCCGTAGGAGTCATAGAATACCAGGCGCGAGTTACCTTTGTCGGCCACCACGAATTCGCCGTCGGGAATTGTCGTGACTTTTTCCGGACTTCGAAGCTGGCCGCCGGCGTACCCGAATTCACCGATAAAGCGGCTGAATTTCCCGGCGTTGTCAAACAGAGCGATACGGTCCTGGTCACGATCGGAAACCCAGACCTCGCCATAGTCGGTCACGGCGACTCCCGAGGGATGACCATACTTGAAGGGGTCGTCTTCGTCGCGGAGTTCAATCTCGTCGACGAAATTGAGCCGCGCATCGTAGCGGACAATGCGGCGATTACCTTCGTCGACCACCAGAAGGTTGAGAGCGTTGTCAAGAGTGACAAAAGTGGGATTGTTGAGTAACCCGGCACTGAAACCATAGCCACCGATTTCGTGGGTAGCTTTCAGGGTCGAATCGAAACGTATCAGACGATTATTGCCGTTGTCTGCGAGGTAAGTGATTCCGTCGGGGGCAACCGCCAAACCAACCGGGTTCTGAAGCTCCTGTCCGAGTATCGTACCCGTGATCACCTGCTCCACCAACAATGCCACGGGCATTTGAGGATGGGTCGGTCGGACCTGTGGTCCGCGAGGCGGGCCGCTACAGGCTAAGGAAGTCAGTATCAACAGAATTGAAAGTCGGTACATACGCAGCCTCGCCCGCCGGGCGTCAGAAACGGGCAAACAGGGATACCTGAACCTGCCGGTCGGCGCTCAGCGGATCGATATCCAGGCGATAACCGAACCGCTGCTGGTCGTCAGCCGCCGGGGTCGCGCCAAACAGTTTGCGCGTTTGTCTGGCGTCGCGAACAGCATCGATAACCGACACGATCCGATTGAGAATCATCAGACCGATTGTATAGTCTCGTCGGCGAAATGCTTCGCGACTACTATTTTTCAATTCCCGGTAGGCCGCTTTGTCGACCGGATCACGCCAGCGCCAGTGGTTGGATTCGTTGTCGACCAGGTACGGGCGATCACGGTCCTGGACCCTACCCAACTCGTTGAATTGATCGATATCATCATAGAAACCGACCCAGTCACGAAACAGGTCATCCTTATCCTCAAGCCGGGCGTCGGCGCGTTCGCGGGCAAAGTTGATGTAGTCGTCCTCTTTCCACGTGCCGTAGGTGTGATAGGACAAATAACCCAGCCACGAGAGAGCTTCGGCCGCGAAAAAATATCGGGCTTTTTTGCGGTTGCCGACATAGTACTCTCCAAGACCGGGCAACAGTGCTGAGTAGAGCACGGCCCTGGATACGGACTTGCGGTCGGGGTGCGCCTTTTTCACGCCCCAGTCATCGCGATCGCGTTGGGCAAGACTGGTCGGCACGGATGAACTGGAGGCGCCAAGCGTCGGTGTCTGCAATTCGATTGCAAGTTCCGTCTGAATGGGCGTCGGCTCCAGATTCAGAACGGCGCCGACAGGCGATCCCAGAGCCAAACTCAGTCCGATTATGATCCAGCAACTCTTCATACGTCAACTACTAAAACTTGTAGCTGAATGTCACGTACGGAGTGTCCTTCCACGAAGAATACGACCGCAGTGACGGTTTGACATCCACATTCGAAAACGGCTGATTATACTTCAACCCGTGGTTGTGCCTCTTGGTGGCGAAAAAGGCCTCAAAGGCGCTGATCAGGTGATTGCCCATGACAACGAATACCATCTTCATCCCCTTGTCGTACTCTTGGTTGGCATCGTCGCGCATATCTTCATAGATCAGTCGGTTGGCCGAATGCGGTATGTTGTCACCGGCTGCGATATACACGTCATTGATTGCAATCAACTCCGTCAGATTCTGGTCGTTGAGCGTGGCGTCATCCCATCCCCAGGAGAATTGGTTGTACTTGCCGGTCATCTCGTAGTACTGCTGGTTCCTCTCATTGGGGAGGATGTGGGTGAACCCCCTTCGCATATCCGAATCTTCCAGAGTGTCCGGTCGCAGGGTGCCGTAAGCCGCCATCAGGTAGGCCTGATACGCCTGATAATCTTCGCCGCCAATGTCATATAGGCTATCCGAGTGGTTCCAGTGGTCTCGGTTGAACTGTTGGAACTCTGCCGTGATATCGTCCCCGTTGCCGTGATACTTGAAAGCCTGGGACAGTCCGAAGACCTCAATGGCCAGAAAGAGCAAAGGCTTGAGCTTGCTGCCGGAATAGTATTGTCCCAGCCCCGGAACCGCCAGTGAATACAAGAACGCTCTGCCCGGGGATTTGTATTCAGGTGGTCGCACATCAACCTGGGCCAGGTCGGCCAGCGTGATATCATCTTCGGAGTCGACCGACAGACCTTCGTTTGATTCAACCCCCTCATAGCTGAGACTGTAACGCACTTTCTGCAACTCGCGATCAAACAACGATTGTCCCACATCGGCCCGCACCGAACCGACCATCCAGGAAGTCGACAGTATGCCCAGCCCAGCCAGGAAACCGACTAATCTCATTTTCTTGAACATTCAACAAGCTCCTTATCTGATAACGGCAATATCTGTGAAGGCGGTCTTGGTTTCTCCGCCAAAATCTACTTCAATAAGACAGCGATACACGCCCGGCGTTGCCTCGCCACACACCCAGATTCTTTCATTGTCGACGCCGCCTGAAGTGGGTCCATCGAATCGGGCCACCTCACGACCGGAAAGATCATAGATGGCAAACTCTACCCGCGATGCCTCCCGGCCCAGGAAGTACCGAATTGTAGTCTCGCCATCGACCACCGGGTTAGGGTAGTTGTAGAACTTCTCTTCCGGAAACAAATCGGAAAACTGCTTAGGCGCCGCCAGGTTGGTTGCATCAAAGGCAAAACTTCCCTCTGGATCATGGCCGCCCATAGGCCAGTGGTTGGAGACGGTGTCGGCGGCAACCTCCCAGGCGTAGAACCATCCGTCGGCGCCGAGATAAGCCAGCCGTCCCGCCCCTGAAGTGTCAGCGAAAATCAATGATGACCCGGCGCCGCGTTCACCAGCCGGTAATGGGAATCCGTACGACAAGTTCGGCCCGAATGAATAGATGTTACCGGCGAAAGTGGGGAAAACCAACTCCGGTTGGCCGCCTTTTTCGATGTCCGCAATTACCGGCGCGGCAATGACAAAGTCTTCATAATAGTAGCCGAATACTTTGATATTATCATAGTCATAGTGCAAACGGTCGTCAATCTCGATTGGATAGCCGGTCAACAAAGTCAACTCACGGTTAAATGCGTACACAGCGTTGGCACCACCAATGATGAGATCGGGGTACCCGTCGAGGTTGATGTCCCCGGCCACGGGGTTGGAGGTGAAGGTGTACCCGGTCTCCCTGGACGCACTCAGCGCGAAAGGGGATGCGGACACGGCCGTTGTTAGATCTATCGAGATCAGTAAGGCGCCTCCGTCGCTTGAGAAAGCTACCACCTCCGGAATGTGATCACGATCGACATCCACCAGAATCGGCCCCCAGTTGTAAAAACCGTCCATGGTGTAGGCTACGCTGTCGAGACCGTCGAGAAACCACAGCCTCGTTTGCGCCGGTCGACCTTCCAGCAGAGAATCTCCAGCCAGAAGCAGGAGATTTCCATCAAGGCGACAGATGCCGTGATAGGTCTCTTCGTCGAAATCATACAAGTCCTGAACAACCGGGCTAAGATCTTCCTTCAGATAGACGTTGCCTTTGTTGGTCAGAACCCACAAGCGATCGCCAAAGGACAAAGCGATGGGCGCACCCGAAGTAGAGAAATCAGGTTGGGTCGGGGGGATAGGCGGATCGGCCAGTCCGTCGTTGTCGGCATCCGCCGGACGATAGAATGCCACTCGTCCAGCACCGCCAACGGGATAGCCAACCGCGACAAACTTCTCGCCCAAGGTCAACCCAAAATCGCCGGTCACCGGGCCAGCTGAGATTTCCTCCGGTGTTTCTGCGAACAACGGCAAGGGGTGCGGACGACCGGTGCTGTCGTAAACCGATGCATAACTAGTGTCGTAGTAAGTGGTGCACGGGTCACAGAGTGACGCTTGGTGGATGAAGTTCTTGCCGTCAACTGTGACCGCGGACAGGTTGCGGCCGGAAGCGAAGATGATTTCATGGACGCCGTCCAGGTCTATATCGTCGACAATAGGCGACAGGCCGAGAACGGGGTATCCCGCGCGTACCGGAAAACCGTCGACCAGTCCATCGGTCTGGAGGTCAAAGGTGATCACGGTGTCGATTCTTCGGCCCGGACCGGCCGGTCTCAGCCGACCGATATGTTCGATTCTGACATGGGTGTCGTTTCCGGAGTTATCTATCGCCGGTGGGTTGGTATTGGGTGTGAAGGAGCGCTTGCGGTCGTCGCGAAACATATCTTCGGGCGACCCAAAGCGCCGCTGACCGGTTTCATAGTACCCACTCATGTCCACTACACCGTCCGCCTCCATTATCCGGATGAAACGCCGCGAAGGATCCAACTGCAGCTTGTTGTCCTCGAAATTAACCACGGTATCACCGGTGAACCAGTCGTAGTTCAAGCCCGCCACGCCTTCGTCAACATGGTAGATCAACAGTCCGCTTCCCGGCAGGAGGAAGTCGTACTCCCCGGTGAACTCCCGGGTGACCGTATCTACCGGATACTGGATCACGCCGGTGGCGCTATCGGCCAGCAGTCCGGTGACGATGTCGGGGAAGAGGTCGTCGACTCGGTTTTCGATCAGGTAATACTCATTCTCGGAGATAGGGACACGGGCGATCTTGGTGGCATCGGTGGCAATCTCCGCCGCCGCAACGTAGATATCGGTTCCGGCGCGGAAATCGACCACATCTACAAACCCCAGATAAGCGCGCGACCAGGCGCACGGATAGACCGGAATGGTTCCGAAGGCACCGCCGGCGTCGAAACCGAAGTCGACGCTGGTGTGAAAGCCGTTGTGATCCATAAGAGCGAAGTCGCCGAGGTTAGTGATGAAGTAATCGGTTCGGTACAAATCGAGCAAGCCCAGTTGGTGACCAAACTCATGCGCCAGCACGGCATTCATGGCCGTGGCGCGGTTGTCCTGATTCGCGGTTTCGGGAAAAATCAGCGCATCCCAAATAGTGGTCGAATCGTTGTCGACGTAGAGAGTATCAAAAAACACGGTGTCCGGTACGAAATTTACGTAGCCGGTGAACAGATCAGAACAGGTCAGCGGGAACCCGATATCGTTCTGACGGTCACTGCCGGCATGAAACAGGAAGTACGAGTCATAGTTGTAGAACTCGATCTCCGGCGACACCGAATCAGCGACCTCGAAACAGTCGACGAAATAGTGCACCAAACCGAATATGACGGTGTCGAATTGTTCCTCGGCCGGCAGGCTGGTGCCACAGATGCCATACTCGCTCATGGGGCCCGGCAGGCGGTATGTGGAATCAACGCCCGGCGGCCAGATATCCCAGTCGAGCGTGATTTTCCCCTCACTGACTGTTTCCCAATAGATCTTGAGCGCCTCCAGATGGGCATCGAAGTAAAGGGAGTCATGCGGGGGCGGATCGATCCAGTGTTTGATACGGTCGTAGTAGGCGGCAGAGTCAGCCCGGTTAGCCAGCGGCCGGGAAAGATCCATCTCACCGTTACCGGTGGTGTTGGGGTCGTCTGTCTCTTCGGCCTGGAAGTTGAACCTCATCACCAGGATTTTGATCGTAGCCAGAGGCTCAGCCAACCCCTTGGTCGGCAGCGACCATGGTGACTTGCGCTCCAAACCAAAGTCTATCGAGCGAGCGCGTCGTTGCGCCAGCGAATGATGTTGCACCTTGTTATCGGTCACGCTGTTCTCATCCCGCTGGCGCGTTCCGTAGAGCAAATGATCGCCCGCTTGAGCCGGCAGCGCCAGTGCGGCTACCAGTATGACAGCGAAGAGTGTTCGGATTATGTCGATTCTTGATTGCAAACGAACGATCTCCTAAGCTACAGTAAAACCGATACCGAGACACGCAGCGTGTTTCGCAGTGACTCCGTCGATCCGCTGGGGATGTAGGAAAAGTCGAACTTGAACTTATCGAACAGTGACAAACCCACCCCCAGGGTCATGGTCTTGACATCACCCTCATCGTCATGAATATACCCGGCTCGCAGCGCAAAGATATTGGCATACAGGAACTCTGCGCCGGAGTTGAGAATGAGTTGCTTCAACTCCTCGCTTAAGCCGTCATCCATGCCGACCAGGATTTTGTTCACCTCCGAGGTCACCAGCAGTTGGTAGTACTCGGACTGAAGTAGCTTGTAGGCGAAACCAACAGCCAGGTTGCGCGGCAGGTGATCAGCCTGAGCGGCATCGATATAAGCCATCTTGGGACCGAGGTTGGTTAGAGCCATCCCCAGGGTCAGGCGATGCGACAGCATATACATCAACCCGAAATCCACGGCAAACCCGGCCGATGTCCCCTTGCCCTTTTCCAGACCGGCACCGAGATCAGACAGTTTGGAATAAAGCAGCTTGGCCGACAAACCGACCTTGAGACGCTGAGTCAGCGCCGTACCGTAGGAACCGGTAAAGGAAATATCAAAACTTTCAAACGAACCGAGTGTGTCGGCCGCCTCGTTGGTTCGCAGGAATTTCCCGTAGGAGATGAAGGTTATGTTACCTCCGAAAGTGCCCCATTCCTCGCTCGATGTCACGAACGATACGAATTCGTAGTATACGTCGTCGGTGAGTTCCGGCAGCCACTTTACATGCATCAATGTAATCTGTGACAGGGCGTTGGCTTTGGTAACGATCTTGCCGTCACCGACCAGCCACAGTTCATCTTCCACCGCGTACACGTCGGCGGTCGGTCGGCGATCGAGGCCTCTGATATTGGCCCGCTCCCAGTAATAGCCGTCATAAGTCAATAGACCGACGTCGGTCGCAAAGAAGAGCCGTTCACCACTACGGGCGATATCATAAATACGCGCCGCTGCCGGGTTGCGATACATCTTCACCCGGCGTCCCACAGCGAGAGGGTCGTCATCGAGATCGTTGATATCTTTCAACAACTCAGCATAGGCTTGGCGGTCTGAGCTATCTTCGTGCATTTTGACATCGACCAGTTGGTCAAAGGTCTCGCCTTCTTTCATACGATAGTCCCGGTATCCCGGCATCGTCCAGGTCGATCCGTCGAAATACAGCAGACCGTAGTCGGTGCCTATCCAGACACGATTGTTGGGTCCGCCGTAGATGGCATTGACCTTACCCTTGATCGAGACCAGGTAAGGCGCCCGCACGATGTTACCGGGCTGAAGGCCGTCGGTGGAAGCAGTATCGGGAGTACTTGGGTCGTCGATTTCTGACGGTGTACCGGTGGAGTCGGGGGTGGCCGTGGAGTCAGGAGCGGCAGTGGAGTCAGGGGTGGCGGTGGAATCAGACGTTGAGTCGGCGCTGTTGAGACCTTCGGCAACCATCGACATTATATTTCTTATGCCGTCATCAGAGCCGGCTGGATCCACCATACCCTGACCGCCGGTAGCCTCGTTGGCCTGTTGAAACTTCTCGAGATAGGTCTTTCTCTCGGCGGCAGAGCCGTAGACGGCAAAGCGCTCAGCAATTGATTCCGGAGTATCGTCGAGGACGATCTTATAACTCATACTGTTGGACCATCGCCGTCCGTCGAAATGGTAAAGGTCGTCGCCAACAACAATCCAGAGATCGTTCTGGGAACGACCACCGATTGCTTGCACCGGTCCGCCGGGTAATTGATCGACACTTTCAACCGGCGCCAG
>CBDUZQ010000106.1:0-7975 GCA_965371755.1 uncultured bacterium | reverse complement strand
CAATGCGCAGCGTACATTCTCGTGCATTGTGATGCCTTTCCCCACCGCACAGTGCCGGGCACCTGGATCGGCGCTCGGTGCGAAAATGGGTTCGTTTGGGGTCCTTTCGCTTTTTCCTAACAGCATCGGGGGGGGCAATGGGTTCGTTTTGTGTATTTTCATATTCGGATAATAGGATCGATGGTGATTACGAAGCCTGCATGATCTTGATCCGTGACATTCAGGGTTCATGGGGTTGGTCCTTTCTTTAACGATGTCCACCAGGCATCTTGATTGGTACTGGTAGTGTTTTTGTGAGGGCAGAAAGTGGCAAGCCACCCATGAATGGGTCTCATGCGCTGCGCGCACAACTAACCTCACCCTGAGCGGAGTCGAAGGGCGGGCCGGACGTTCGTCCGGCGTCTGAGTGATTGACAAAGTCGACGACAATGGTTATATTGGCACAGTGCCGCATCTGCACACGATGCGGGAATTACGAAAGGCAACCAGACAGTACTAGCGCGTTAACGCTTTGGATATAAGTCCCATCAACGCTTTTGTAAGGATAGAGAATGTCTAAGTATAGTGACCTCACCCCGGTCCCATCCCCGTTTGGACCAACACTTCCCCGCATACTTGCCCTACTGTGTGTCTTGCTGCTGCTGTTCGCCGGCGGGGCGCGAGCTGCCGGCGTGTACCCGGTCACGTTCTACGCTACCGATGATTCGCCTGCTGTCGACTCGGAGGAGGTTCAGATAACGGTGCACAACGTCAACCAGCCGCCGGAGTTGTCGCCGCTCTCAAACGTCACCGTCGACGAACTCACCACCGTATCATTCCCTGTGTCCGCGACCGACAGCGACGGCCCCCCACCGATATTGAGCAGTTCGACCCTTCCGGGCAGCGCCACCTTTGACGATCTCGACGATGACGGCATCTACACTTTTGAGTGGATCACCACCTACGATGATTCCGGCTCCTACAATGTCACCTTTTACGCCACCGACGCCGACTTCCCAGCCGATGTCGACTCGGCCGAGGTAATCATCACGGTGAATGACGTCAACCGTACACCGTGGCTCCTGGTCCCGCAAGATCAGCCGGATTCGGTTATGGAGCTCGACACGCTGCAGTTCTCGATCCTGGCCTGGGACGATGACGGTTCTATCCCCTATATCACGCTCGACGTCAACGGCACCGGCGGTCTGCTGCCCAACATGATCTTCGATCTGACTTGGGATGGCACCTTCCAAAACGGCCTGCTGACCTTTACGCCAGACTACAGTCAGGGTGACGACAACCCGACCTTTGTGTACCTGAAATTCCACGTGTTCGATCAGTTCGACCATAACATAAGGGACTCCTCGGGAACTCATACAATTTGGGTATACAACCGCAACCAGCCACCTAAGATAGACCCTGTTTCACCCCAGACGGTTGCAGCCGGTCAGTTGTTCCAGTTTGCGATATATGCGACCGATCCTGACGGTGATTCTTCAACCTTTACCGCGGAAAACATGCCCGCGGCAGCTATTTTTGTGGACAGTGGTGACGGCATTGGTGGGTTTGAGTGGATTCCGAATCCAAGCGACACTGGTCTGCATACGCCCTGGTTCCTTGCCTCTGATGGCAGCCTGGCGGATACCCTGGTTGTTGAGATCACGGTTCAGTTCAGCGGCTGCTGTATCGGAATTCGCGGCAACGTCGACGACGATGGTGGCGATGCTATCGACATTTCTGACCTGGTCTACTTGGTCGACTACATGTTCATCGGCGGTCCGGAGCCGCCCTGTTTCGGGGAGGCCGACATGGACGCCAGCGGTGGAATCGACATCAGCGACCTGGTGTACCTGGTTGACTATATGTTCAACGGTGGTCCCGAACCGGCGGCGTGTCCGTAGAAAGTTTGTCGAAACCCGCCGGCCGATGCGCTCATGCTTCGACTGCGCTCAGCATGACATAAGGAGCGCGCGTAGCGCGAAGAAGTGGCTTGCCACTGGATGCCGGATCAAGTCCGGCATGACAGGCAAACAAGTTTGACCATGCCACGCGACGGCCCTTCGACTCCGCTCAGGGTGAGGTTTGGGGCGCTCAGGGTGAGGTTAGTGGGTGGTCACCCGATCACCCGATCCGACCGGGAATCCTGTTGACATATTGCTCATATTAGGTAACTTGTTAGCAGTCAAGCTATTGCGCGGCGCAGTGAACACGGAAAGTGTGGAACTAAATGACGGGTGTGTGGTACTATTAGATAGAACCGATCAGTAAAGGCAGTAGATGGCAAAGAAAACTGAAAAAGAAATCGATTTCGAACTGATCAAGGCAATCCAGAACGGCAATATGGTGGCCTTCAATAGTATGGTCGATCGGTACAAGGATCGGCTGATGAATGTCATCGGGCGCATGTTGTCCTCGACCGAGGAGGCCGAGGATATCGTTCAGGAGACCTTCATCAGAGTCTACCAGCATCGGCAATCGTTCAATTTCCAGCACTGTTTTTCGACCTGGATTTACACGATTGCGCTGAACCTGGCCCGCAATGAACTTCGCAAGCGCAAGAAGTTCAAGTTCTACGACATCTTCGATATGCAGGGCAACGAAGCCGAGTTTGCTGTTGATCCCAAGCTTCCCACGCGTCTGCCGCAGGTGCTCGAAGCTGCGGTAAAAGCGCTGCCGGAGAAATATCGGACTGCGTTCATCCTTCGTGATGTTCAGGAGATGTCCTACGATGAGGTCGCCAAGGTTCTTGGTGTCCCCCTCGGTACCGTAAAGTCACGGGTCAACCGGGCCCGTATGATCCTGAGAGAAAAGCTGCAACCCAGAATGGAGGAATACAATGCGTTGTCAAAAGGTACGCTCCTTCCTGTCAGCTTATTGTCGTGACGAATTGCAGAGCAATCGTCGGCGGCAGGTGAGCGAGCATCTTTTGGCTTGCCGGGCCTGTCGACGTCAGGAAACCGTTTGTCGCGATATGAACACGGCCTCGCAGGAGATACCGACGCTGAAGGTTACCGACGGGTTCAACCAGCGACTTCTTCAGCGGGTGGCTCAGGAGCGGTTTGCCGAGACACGGACCAAGGCACACCTGCCCAAGGCGGCGCCGTTGTTTTTGTGGCGCCAACTGGTGCCGGTGATGGCCACCGCATGTGTAGCGCTGCTGGCGGTTATCGTTACTCTCTCGCCTTCGTTTGACGGCACTTCGCCTCAATACGCAGCCACTGAGAGCGGGCTGGATGATTCCTACCTGACTGTTCAGCCGACCGGCAATCCCAATATGACGGTTCGGCTCAAGCCTGACTGGTCGTTGACCGATCATTTGGCCCAGACTGAGAGGATCAACCGCATCAGCAATAGCGTTGTTCCTGCAGGCAGCTTTTCGCGGACGGGTTATTCCGGCGGTTTGGCTATGCTGACTTCCGGGAGCAGTCGGCCGATGCCGTTTGTGGCCAATTATTTTCGGATGCGACCGGTGGTGAGGATATTCGTTGTGCCGCAGTCGTCGGTAGAGAAGGAGGGTTCAGACGCGTACTAAACCGCTAAAGATTTCTTTTTCGGCCGCCCGACGGTTTTTGCTAAGCTGTTTGGCGGTCTTTTTTACCGGGTCAGCTTGCGCCGCCGATAGCTCTCTATACAATCTTGAAAACAGCCTGAGTGAGTTGATTTACGTAATCTCTCGCTCAGTCGTGACAGTAGAAGCGACCAGATCGGTGCCGGGAGATCTGCTTGAGGGCGCGGCTGACGAAGCCGTGCATCGGCTCATCACCTCCGGCACCATCATAGACAGCGTCGGTCACATCATTGTGGCTGCTGTGTCCGTGGCCGGGTATGACCAGATCGTGGTCAGGTTCGAGAACCGCCAATTACCGGCTCGACTGGTCGGTATTGATTATCACACCGGGCTGGCCTTGTTGAGCGTCGGTTACCCTTTGGGCCGACCGGTCCGACTGACCGAAAAGCACGTCTGTGTCGGCCAGATGATTGTCGCTATCGGCAACGCTTACGGACTGAGGGCGAGCCCCACTCTGGGTTTTTGCGCCGGGACGCGGCCGGACGGCTCCCTGCAATTTTCGGCGGCCATCACTCCCGGCACCATCGGCGGCGGCGTTTTTGATCTGGCCGGGCGACTCCTGGGAATGGTAATCGGCGGGATCGGCCGAAATGGTTCAGGCGAAACCGGCCTGGCCGTGCCGGCCCACAAACTGCCGACAACCGTCAATCACCTGCTCACCCGAGGCGACCGGGTGGCGGGGTATATCGGCATCACCACCGCCGATATCGAAATATCACCCGGAATTGAACTGACACCGCCGATTCAACCGGCTTCCGCGGGAGGACGTCGGCTGGTGATAGTGGAAAAAGGCACCATCGTCACCGAGGTCATGGACGATTCGCCTGCCTCCAGATCGGGGCTGCGCAAAGGCGACTTGCTGTTCAGTATCGGCAACAGATCGATCGGTTCCGCCTTCGAGTTGATGAACCAGGTGCAACACAGTGCTCCGGGCGGTGTGATTGAACTTGGTGTCATCCGACATAACCGTCCGTACATGATCAGAGTGAACGTCGGTCAGCGCCAATTGTCGCCGGTGGGAAACTTCTCAACCAGTCCATTGACGCCGAGTCCCAACGCTCATACCAGAGACTCGATTTACCGCGAAGTGGAGCACCTGAAACGCTCACTGATCAAACTCGAGAACCGGCTCAGAAACCTCGGCCCCTAATTCTATATTGCCAACCGACGTATCCTTGACTAATTTGTCAGGGATGAGTCACGCCGTTTATCCGGATAAGTTCCTGGCCTGGGCGGTTTCGTTTCGAGGCGAGCAGGACGCCGTCTCCAGGCTGTTGGCGGGGTACTCCGCCGCTATCGCACTGGCCGATGAACCAGCCCTTTCCACGATGATCAAGCTGGGCAGGGACCACTCCCTCGGCCACCACGAGTTCTATGAGATGGTCCTGCAGTCCTATCTGTTTCTCGGCTTCCCCCGAATGCTGATTGCCGCCGAGCATCTGGCCGGCCAGTTTGAGGGGATCAGTTTACCCCCAGTGACCGAGCCGGTCACACCCGACGAATCACAGGCCTGGTTCGAAGACGGGCTGACGCTCTGCCGCCGCGTGTACGGCGCCAACTTCGATCCACTCAAAACACACGTTGAGGCCGTCGCGCCCGAGGTATTTCGATGGATGATCGTCGAGGGTTACGGCAAAGTTCTGTCACGGCCGGGGGTGTCATCGATCGATCGCGAACTGGCCATTGTTGCCTGCCTGATAATCGAGAACCGGCCGAAGCAACTGCACTCACACATGAGAGGGGCTCTAAACGTGGGAGCCGATCCGGCCCTGGTTCGTAGAATCATTGAGGACCAGAAAGACTGTACTCCGAGCGGATTCCAAGCGGCGGTGTCATTGCTGGATGGAATAACTGGTGAACGATGAAGAAACTTGCCCGAATCCTCGTTATCCTTCTGGCCATCGGCATCATTGCGATGGCCGGTATCTTCGTGTACCTCTTCACGCTGGACGGTCTTGAGTCCATTATCAATAGTCGTCTCTCCTCGCTGATCGACGAGCGGTACAATCTGGAAGTCCATGTCGGAAAAATAGCCGGGGACATCCTCAGCGGAACCGTGCTTGAGGATATCACGATTCACTATGTCGATTCCACCCACCGCTACCTACTGGCGGACATTCCTCGCATCACCACCGCCTACGCCTTCTCAAATCTGTGGCGTCGCAACTTCCTTTTTGAATATCTTTTTGTCGACTCAGCTGTGATCACGCTGGTGCGTGACAGTGTGGATGGCTGGCTGATCCCTAAGTTCCCGGGCCGGTCTGATTCGTCCAAAGCCATCACGTCTCCAAGCTTCGCGGTGGAAATGCTGGGTTTGAGTGATGTCACGATTCGTGTTATCGAAGGTAGCGATACTCTCGGGATCGAAGATATCAATCTTGTTCTGGCACTGCAATCGAGTGATGGAACCTATAGCATCAGTGTTGAGCGTCTGGAGTTTGCGTCAGCCGACAACCGGCTGCGCCTTGATGCTGCCGGCGGCAAAATGACCTACGATAAAGGCCGTGTTCTTCTGAAGGACCTCCTACTCCATGCCGATGATACGCATCTGCGCCTGAGCGGCAGTGTAACCACGACGGAACCAAGGTCGGCGGCGGTTTCGTTCGACATCGACAACCTCGACCTGGCCGAAGTCGCGACTTTCATCGGTCCTCGGCTCAAGGGAGTAATTGATCTTAACGGCCAGGTTCTGCTGCAGGACGAGAAGCTGAGCGGGAGTGTCGATATCGGTGGCCGTTTCATGATTGCATCATTTGAAAATTTGCATGCGGACTTTCGGTTTTTCAACAAGCATCTGTTTCTGGATAGCTTGTACGGCACTATTCTGGGTTCATGCGGCGTTGACGGCAGCGGCGAGATTGATTTCTCCACCAAGCCGGAGAAGTACCAACTCAGCGCCGACCTGCGAGGTTTTAACCTCAAGGAGCTGATCGCCAACAGCTTCCACTCTGATCTCAATGGTCGGATCAACCTGCGCGGAGAATCGTTTCGCAAGAGCACGCTGGCTTTGAACATCGGCACTGAATTGTATGACTCGGAGTTTCACGGCTATCATTTTCACGATGCGACGGGCGAGTTGCTTATCACGACAGACTCGCTGGTTTTTGTCGATTCGTTCCGGATTGACTATTATGAAAACAGTTTCCTTCTCACCGGCTGCGTCGAGTATAAAGCCGAAACCGACCTTACTGTGACCGCCGACCTGCGCAATCTCGATCGCTACCGAGGCAAACTGTTTGTGGATCGACCGGCCGGTCGGGGACGGGCGGAAGCTCTGGTATGCGGTCGCACCTCCGACCCTGACTTGAGGGGACACTTTGCATCCGATTCGCTGTGGTTGTATGGGTTCTTCAGTCGTGATTTTTCAGCGGAGTTTGATCTGGCCCGGTTTCTCACCGGTCGGGAAGGTTTCGTACAGGTTTCATGTTTCGACGGCAACGCCTACGGTATTCCTTATGATACTTGCTACAGCTATCTCACCGTGGATTCCAACAAAGTGTCTATAGACACTGCTCACCTGCAAAACGAGTTTTCTTCAATAGTGACGCATGGTCTGCTCGACTATGGCGCGTACCCGGCGCAACTCGATCTGGATTCGTTGGCGCTCAATGTGTTTGAGGTCGACTTTTACAATCGTATGCCGCTTCTGATTGAGATCGACTCGGCGGGGTTTGAGTTTTGTCAGGCAGCCATAGTCGACAACGGCGCTATGATTGCAGCGCGAGGGCGGGCCAACTTCGACGAATCGCTCGACCTGACGATCCTGGCCGAACAAGTGCCGGCCGGTCCATGGGTGGACCTGTTCGACGAAGAACTGCCGTTCGGTGGTCGCGTCTCCTGTGATATCGGAGTGCAGGGTGATTTGAATCAACCAATCCTGGAGGTGCGAGCCTCCATAGACTCCCTGGTCTATCGTAACCTCGTGCTTGGTAATCTCGTAGTCGGGGCGCGCTATCGCGACCAGCGGCTTGAGATCGACAGCCTGACCGTTCTGTCTGATCCCGGAGAGTATCGGGCCGACGGATACCTTCACATGGACCTCGCCTTCACTTCGGAGGCTATCGAACGTTTCCCCGACCGGCCGATGGACATTCACTTCACCGCCAACGACCAGCGGTTTGACCTCGTCAGTCTGGTGCTGCCCTCGGTGGAACAACTCGACGGCAACTTTGCAGCCGACTTCACCCTATCGGGTACGCCAAACGCTCCCAACCTAGAAGGGGACGCGCATATCAACCAGGCGCGATTGAAGTACTATGACCTGGAGGACTATTTCTATACCGACTCAATCGGTGTCACTATGCACAACAACCGCATTTCGATCGAGCAGGCGCAGGTATACTCCCCAGACCCCAAGCATCCTGTATACTTCGACGGTGAAATCATCGTCAAGTCGCTCGATAATCTCTATTACGATATCGACGTTAC
>CBDUZQ010000105.1:0-7985 GCA_965371755.1 uncultured bacterium | reverse complement strand
ATAGCTGAAGGGCGTCGAAATCAATTTAAGCTCCCCCGGCTGGACTCGAACCAGCGACCCGCTGATTAACAGTCAGCTGCTCTACCAACTGAGCTACAGGGGAGTGTCGTAATTGTACCCACGTTGGGCAGGCTCCATTATATTCTATCTCGGCGTTTTGTCAACCGGTTTTACCAGCCGTTTTCTTCATGTCGATATTCCAACACCCCCGCGCCTGCAAACGGTGGGAGGAGGCGATCTCACTCGCGCACCGGTTCAGCGGCGCCTCAGAGTCCCAAGTGAAACTCCACAGCATAGTCATCGTATATACAAGCAAAGATTATACATTGGACTGAACCCTGAGGTGACAAGATGAAATGTTTCCTGAAGATAACTCTGGTAGTGCTGGCCCTGGCGGCCCTGGTGTTCGGCGCCGCCGTTGCCAAAAGCTATCGCTCCGACCGCGGCGCCTGGCTCGGTGTGGTGACGCAGTCGGTCGACTATGACCTCGCTGAGACCTTCGATCTTGAGGTCAAATACGGTGTTATCATAAATGAAGTGGTCGATGACTCTCCGGCGGAAAAGGCCGGGCTGGAGAACGACGACGTTATTGTCTCGATCGATGGTGAGCGCATCACCGATTACGATGATCTGGTCGATATGCTGACTGAGCATGGGGAGGGGGACCAGATCACAATCGGTCTGATCCGTGACGGCAAAGCGCTCGATGTTCAGGTCGAACTGGCCAAACGACCCCGCGGCCGACGTGACCTGGACTGGCGTTCTCAGTTCAGCTATGATTACAAAGTCCCCTTCGGACGAAGCGATTCCTATATCGGCGTTCAACTCAGCGATCTTACCGATCAGTTGGGTGAGTTCTTCGGAGTCGAGCGAGGTCGCGGCGCGCTGATTCGGGAAGTTGAGGAAGATTCACCAGCTGCAGATGCCGGATTGAAAGCGGGCGATGTTATCGTCTCGATTGACAGCGACAAGATGCGCGACGCCGGCGATGTGGTCGAGTATATACTCGACACCGACCCTGGCGAGCAGGTCAGTATCACCGTGATGCGTGACAAAGCCGAGCTTACTGTGGTGGTCGAGATCGATGAGTCCAATTCCGCCTCGCGTTATGGCAGCATGTTCGACTATTTCTACATGCCAGGTCATCGCAGCCTGCCCAGTCTGCCCAGCCTGCCATCAGTGGATATCATTATTGATGATTTGGATGCTCTGGACGATCTGGATATTCGGATCCCGAACCTACACAGCACTTATCGCAGTGGCCTCAGGGCTCGGTCCAGTCGGGATCGTGACGATTTCAGGCGCGATATGGAAGAACTCCGCAAAGACCTAAAAGAAATGCAGATAGACTTACGCAAAGAAATGAAAGAAGAACTGGACATCCTTCGTGAGATGATCGATAACTGATTCTGGCTGACAAGAAAGTACCTCCGACTTGGACCAGTCATTAAACGGTCTGCTTGTAAGAAGCCCCGCCTCCCGCGGGGCTTTGTTTTTGGTTTTTCTTGCTTGCTCCACCTCTGCCCCCCTGTATATTGATTGCGTATGTCCAGTATCACTGTTGACAAGTTTTACGGTTCGCGTAACCAGGACCTGGAACTCACCCTTCTCAATACTGAGGCGGGAATGAGGAAGGTCATTACCAATCCGGAATTGCATCGACCCGGGCTGGCGCTCACCGGATTCTTTGAGCGGTTTATCGGTGCACGGGTACAAGTGCTGGGCGAGACGGAACTCGCATATATTCGCAATCTCGCGCCGGAACGACTGAGAGAGGTCTCCAGTCTGCTGTTTGAGCATGATGTACCGATGGTCATCATCTCAAAGGGCTTTGTCCCGCCGAGTGGATTCCTTGAAGAGGCCGACGAGCACAACACGGCGGTGTTCTCCAGTCGCCTGACCACGGCCGAATTGACCAATCGGCTTTCGGGTTTCCTCGATCTGGTGTTTGCCCCTACTATCAACATGCATGGATCGCTGGTCGATGTCTACGGTGTGGGACTCCTTTACACCGGCAAATCCGGTATCGGCAAATCGGAGGTGGCGCTGGACCTGGTCGAACGCGGTCATCGCCTGGTGGCGGATGATGTTGTCAAGATAACGCGCACGGCGCCCGATGTTATCATCGGCACCAGTTCCGAACTTCTGGGACATCACATGGAAATCCGGGGCGTGGGGATCATAGATATTGAGGAACTGTTCGGCATCCGAGCCATTCGCATGCAGAAACGAATCGAAGTCGAGGTCAATTTGACGCTGTGGTCGGATGACGAGGAGTATGAACGGTTGGGTATAGAGGACAAGCTCACAACGGTGCTCGGCTGCGAGTTGCCGGTGGTGAAGGTACCGATATCACCGGGAAAGAATATCACCGTCATCTCAGAAGTAATCGCCATGAACCACATGCTGAAAGTGTATGGCGAGAATTCGGCCTTGAAATTCACCAAGAAACTGACGCAGAAAATCAGCCGTCAGTCGCAGACAATGGATTACCTGGAAGCAGATTACGAGTAGCCCTCGGCGCCATATTCCCAATCGGCAAAAGAACTTGGCAATTCAGGCCACATATCATATACTGTCTGCTCCCGATCCTCCAGGTGGAGGAACCGGATGGTGTATGCCTTGTAAAAGATAGGATGATAAATCAAAGGTAGGTATTGAATGATGCAAGCAGGTAAAGCAGTAATACTCATTCTAATCGTGTCCTTATCGACCATACTGTCGGGTTGCGGCGGCTCAGGTGGCCAGACGGTTGCGGTTGTGGACGGCTATGAGATTACGTCCGAGGAGTTTGAGAACTTCTACCCGGTGGCGCACTACGCCTTTGGCAGCGCTCAGGATGAATTCGATAAGAAGCGGGAGCGGCTGGACAGTCTGATAATAATCCGCACGCTCATCCAAGCTGCCTACGAACAGGGTATCGACAAATCAGAGGAACTGGCCCGAGTAGTGCTGGCGAATAAGGATAAGTTCCTCCTGGACGTGTTGTACCAGAAGGAAGTTGTGGATAAGGCCTCCGTCAGTGACGCCGAAGTCCGTGATTTCTGGGACCATCTTGAACACAAGATTCGCGCCTCGCATATTGTAGTGAGCGATTCCGATACAGCCCAGGCTCTTCTCGAGCGTCTCACCAGCGGTGAGAGTTTTGAGAAACTTGCCTACGAGTATTCAATTGATCCTTCGGCCAGGAAAAACAAAGGGGACCTGGGCTATTTCACATGGGGGGCGCTGGTGGACGATGTCCAGGAGGTTGCCTTCAAGATGGAACCGGGAGAGCTATCCCCGCCAGTCAAGTCGAGTCTCGGCTATCATCTGATCAAGCTGGTGGACAAGCTGCCGAACGAGCAACGCCGCGAGTTCGAGTCGATGAAGGTTGATCTGCGGCAGCAGATCATCCAGCGCAAACAGTACATGCGCCAACGGGAATTCTTCGATGAGATCAGTGAGAAGTACCCGGTGACGATCGACACCACTACCTGTGCCTACCTGCTGCACAAGCGCTCTCAGATGTACCCGGAAATGCTCCTGGAGACGCTTCCCAGGAACGATTTCGATGTGGAGCAGCTTGATCGCAATGAACGAGAGTTGATACTCGGTTCATGGGACGGCGGCCAAATGACGGTTCTTGAGTACCTGACCGAAATCCAGAAAATCCCCTCCAACCTGCGACCCGATCTGGACCGCTATGACTCATTGGCCCTGGTCATCTCGGCCATCAAGCGCGCCGACGTCCTGGTGGCCGTGGCTCACCGACGCGGGCACGACAGTGATCCCCAGGTAATCCGCAAGCTCAGGCTGTTCAAAGAGTATACCATGGCGGACCTGATGCGTACCGACTCGATTCCCAAGCCGCCGCCGCCCGATGATGGCGTCATCCGAATGTACTATGATAAGCATCCGCAGGAGTTCACCAACCCGGCCACATATCATGTCTATGAAATACTATTGGCCGACGAATTGAAGGCGCTTGACCTGAAGAAGAACATCAAGAGCGAAGCGAAATTCAGAGAGACGGCGCTGGAACTTTCAGAACGTCCGGGCAAACGCGCCCTTGAAGGGGATCTTGGTTATATCACGCGCAGAAACTATCCCGAAATCTACGACCTGGCGCGCAAAACCTCGGTGGGGACTATTGGTGGGCCGGTGGTGACTCGAGGCAAGTACTCCATCTTCTGGGTAGCCGACAAAACTGAATCCGAGTTGAAGGACTATCTTGGCGTCAAACGAGATATTTTTCAGAAGCTTAGCGCACAGAACGAACAGAAGGCTTTTGCAGCCTGGATCGAACAGCGTGGCCAGGAAACCAGCATCGAGATCTATGAGGACGCCTTGTGGAGCACGATAAACATGGACAAGTATCCTGATGAGGAACAGTCAGGTTCATAAAGGTAAATCCCTTTCGACCACCTGGCGACGATCCCTGTTCTGGGTGATTGCGCTGTCATTGGTGGCGGCTGTGGGTCGTGGCCAGCGCGAACCGGTCGACAAGATAGTAGCGATCGTCGGTGATCAGGTGATACTGGCCTCAGAACTGGCCGGGCAGATCCAGTTCGTAGCGCTGCAGACGGGCAAAGAACCCAAAACCGAGCGCGAATTGGAGGAGTTTCAGTTAGAGGTGCTGGATCAGATGATTTCCGATCAGCTTTTCCTGATTGCCGCGCGCAAGGATACCGCCATTAGCGTGCGCGATGATGAGGTCGATCAGGCCCTTGACGAACGCATCGCCGCCATTTCGAAAAACTTCCCATCCGAGCAGGCTTTTCTCGATGCTGTAGCCGCGGAGGGACTCACGCTTCGTGATCTCAGGAAACGGTTCCAGTCTGAGGTCAGGAATCAGATGCTCAAACAGCGATTTATTCAGAAGAAGTTATCGGGTGTCTCGATTTCGCGGCACGAAGTCCAGCAGTTCTACGACCAGTTTCGCGACTCCATCCCGGTCCAACCGGAAGCAGTCAAGATGGCTCATATCCTCCTGACCGTCCAGCCGTCTTCGGAGGTTGAGGACTCCGTTAAGGAACTTGCAACGCGCTTGCGTCAACAGATTCTTGACGGCGCCGACCTCGCCGCCGTGTCAGAGGAACATTCGTCGGTGGGCGCCGGCGATAATGGCGGCGACCTGGGCTGGATTTCTCGTGATGATGTCGTGGAGGAATTCGCCCGCCCCGCTTTTCAGTTACAGGTGGGTGATATCTCGGGCGTAGTGCGCACTCCCTTTGGCTTTCATGTAATCAAGTGCGAGGGCAAACGTGATGATCGATTGCGGCTGCGACACCTGCTATTGGCCGTGCCACCGTCGGCCGATGACACCACCCGCACCGCTGCTTTGGCTGATTCGTTGTTGAATGCCATACGCGAAGGTGCGTCGTTTGACGAAACGGCCAAGATATTCTCCGCCGACAACGAAACCCGCGCTCAAGGGGGTGAATTGGGCTGGTTTGCACTGACTAACCTTCCGCCTGAGTTTGCATCCGCCGTGGCCGGTTGGAAAACGCTGGGCGAACTGCGAGGTCCGGTGGTGACCCAGTATGGACTGCATATTCTCAAGTTGCTTGAGTATCAGGCGGAAAAAGAATATACCCTGGAAGATGACTACGACGCCATCAAAGAACTTGGCCGCCAGGATAAGACCGGACGGTTAGTCGACGAGTGGATTGAGCAGATCAAAGCCGAAACCTTCATCGAGAATCGCATGGTGAACTGATGCGTATCGATGACTTTCTTTCGACCGTTGGCGTGATCAAACGGCGCACCATCGCCAAGGAACTCGCCCAGAACGGTCTTGTCCATGTCAACGACCGCCGAGTAAAACCGGCTTACCAGGTCAAGCCGAATGATATCATTGCCATTCGGGGCACGCGCCCAACCACGGTCGAAGTGCTCAATATCCCCAGCGGTTCGGTGCCGAAAGAACGTCGCGAGGAGTTTTTCCGCCAACTGCCCCCTAAAGAGTAGACCGCCATTGTCTATGTAAGTTCGTGCAGTTCATACCTTTAGCAGTCTTATCAACCCTCGCCCTACTGTAACAACTCGCGAAGGCCGCCCTGCGCTTGACTTCGGTCAAGGGGATATATGGACCCATGCCGTATACTCATGAAAACGAAAGTGGTTTTGCCTTAGGAGAAAGCATGGCCGTAAGAAAAATAATCTTGATTGACGAAGAAAAGTGCGATGGTTGTGGAGATTGCGTATCAGCCTGTGACGAAGGCGCCATCAAGATCATCGACGGCAAGGCGAAATTGGTCGGTGATATTCTCTGTGACGGTTTCGGCGCCTGTCTGGGGGAGTGCCCCCAGGGAGCGTTGACGATTGAGGAGCGTGAGGCGGTGGCTTTCGATGAGAAAGCTGTAGAGCAGCACCTGGCCCGTATGAATCAGCCCTTGCCCGCTACGCCTCCGACCGGTGGCTGCCCCGGTTCGGCCATGAGACAATTCACGGCGCCGGTGGCAACACCGGTAGCACCACCGTCCGCAGCTTCGACCGACATATCCCAGCCGACCTATCCCTCGCTGTTGGGCCACTGGCCGATCCAGTTGATGTTAGTTCCGCCCGGTGCGCCGTTCTTGCAGGGCGCGGATCTGGTGGTCTGCGCCGATTGTGTGCCGTTCACGGTGCCGGATTTTCACGCGCGCTATTTGCAGGGACGGGCCATACTGGTCGGTTGTCCCAAGCTTGACGATTTGAACTTCTACAGCGAGAAACTGCAGGCTATCTTCCAGCAGGCGAAGCCGAGCCGCATCACTGTGCTGCGGATGGAGGTTCCATGCTGCGGTGGGATCACCGACGCTGTCTTACAGGCGCGCGAACGGAGCGTACCGCACGTGCCGACCGAAGTGCATACGATTGGCGTGCGAGGCGGTATCCATCAGGAGGCGGTGGCGGCCGGAACGATCGGGAATTGAGGATACCATTCGAGGATTGTATGGACGGCGAAATCGAGACCACGACTGCAGCGCCCGATATTAGTCAGACAAAAAGCGGACGCCTCGAGGCGCCGATCGGCAAGTATCGCCTGGCTGTTCAAGTAGCTTTCGTTCTTGTCTGTCTCTGGATCGGGATCGAGTTTCATTACTTCGTACGCTATCTGGAATCGGGCGGGTTGGCCACATGGGTTGCTCGTCCGCCGGGCGCGGAGGCGTTCCTGCCCATCAGTTCGTTGATGAGCATCTACTACTTTTTCCTTACCGGCGAGATACATCCGGCCCACCCGGCCGGGTTCTTCATTCTTGTCGCCATCCTGGTAGTGTCGCTACTGTTCGGTAAATCATTCTGTTCGTGGATAT
The DNA here is from genome assembly GCA_965371755.1 of uncultured bacterium. Lineage (GTDB taxonomy): Bacteria > Zixibacteria > MSB-5A5 > GN15 > FEB-12 > JAJRTA01. The sequence continues at coordinate 705 of CBDUZQ010000105.1, read as the reverse complement.
GTCCGGTCGGTTTGCTTTCAGAGTCACTGGGTGACTGGTCGGAGAAACTGTTCGGTCGCAAGATGAAACTCCCGCGCTTTTTGGACTACCCGCTCAGGAGCATCAAGTATCTGCTCTTAGCCTTCTTCGTCTACGCCATCTTCTTTCTGATGACGGCCGCGTCGCTACAGAGCTTCTTGGACAGCAACTACAACCTGGTCGCCGATGTCAAGATGTACTATTTCTTTGCCGACATTTCGTCGTTCGTGCTGTGGACGCTGATTGTACTATTTGTGCTGTCTTTCTTCGTGCGCAACTTCTGGTGCCGGTACTTGTGTCCCTACGGTGCGCTCCTGGGTGTGCTCTCCTTATTACGACCATTCAAAATCCGCCGTAACGTATCTTCGTGTATCGACTGCGCCGAATGCGCCAAAGTTTGTCCTTCAAACATCAAGGTGGACAAGGTCGTTAGTGTCGTCTCCGACGAATGCACCACCTGTCTTAGCTGTCTCGATGTCTGTCCGGTGCCCCAGACGCTCGAACTCAAACCCAGTCCGAGAGGCTTCAATGTATCCAGAAAAACGGTCGCCATCGGCGTGGTGGCTGTTTACATTATTGTTTGTGCTATTGGGATGATCTCCGGTAATTGGGACAGCAGCCTTACCAGAGAGGAATACTTGAATCATCAGAAGAACCTTCACAGCTATGGCCACCCTACCGGCACGG
>CBDUZQ010000104.1:0-8033 GCA_965371755.1 uncultured bacterium | reverse complement strand
ATCTGCGGCGCCAGCATGTCGCCGGTTCGATACTGGACCAGCAAATCGTAGACCTGATCACGGTTCTGGATCATTTCGACCCCGCGGTCGTAGACCTTGACTTTCTCCGAAGGCTCGGTGTCATCGTAGATCACCATCTTCCGGGAACCGGAGACGAGCGTCTTGCGCACTTTCACGGGAGCCAGCCAATTGACGTGGATATGGCCCAGGAGCGTGCCGTCGTAGAAGGTTGAAATGTAAGCGATGTTTTCGATATCGCTGTCAAAATGCGCCATCCCGGTTGCGGAGATAGCTCGCGGTTTGCGGTCTATGAGATAGTCCATGATCGACACGTCGTGCGGCGCCAGATCCCAGATGACGTTGACATCGTGCTGAAACAGGCCAAGGTTGACGCGCACGGAATCGAAGTAGTACAATTCCCCAAGATCGCCGTCATCGATGAGCCGTTTTATGGTCTGGACCGCACCGGTATAGATAAAGGTATGGTCCACCATGATCTGCAGCCGCTTCTGTTCGGCCAGGTTGATGAGGCTCTCGGCCTGTTCCACGGTGGCCGTGAAGGGTTTCTCCATGAACAGGTGCTTGCCGTTGGCCAGGACTTCCATGCCAAGGGGATAATGAGTTGAAACCGGGGTGGCGATGATAACGGCATCGATGTCGGACGCCTTCAGGATGTCGTTGGCATCATCGGTCAGCCGGCCTATGGCCGGGAATTGCCGACGGATGAAATCCAGGCGCTCCGCCCTTGGATCGCAAACAGCCGTAACATCCACATCATCAAGAGCGTTGAAGTTCCGAACCAGATTCGGTCCCCAGTAGCCGCAGCCGATTATACCAACTTTCATCGATAGCCTTTCATGATTATGGCTCAGTAAACCAGTATATCACCGGACTGTTTGAAATGGATCAGAAACATGTTGTATCTCCCGGTATGCATCCCCGCCAGGGGTGAGAGATCCTGCTCTGCGGTGACATTGGTTTCATTGCGCCCAATATAATATGAAATCGTCGAATCAGACATATATTTCACTGCCTCGCGAATTCTTGGGTCGCCGCGGTGTACATATCGTTCGATGGCGAAATGACTCGGAGTGGGAATGAACACGGAATCGCCGGGCGTTGTGAACTTGCCATAGAGGGTAATGTAGTTGTTGGATTCCGGAGTACTATCGTTGATCGCTACCGAAATGTCAAGATAGCCATACTTGTCGAGAAAGAGCTGGATATCCTCTGGAGAGACCCCGATAATGGCATATTGTTTGAAGGTCTCAATGCCTGTCGATTCCAGACGAGCGTACTCGATGTAGGTGGGTTTGGGGTAGAAGGTGCTGCGTAGCGGCCCCTGGCCGCCGATATAGCTGCCCGTCATATCGCCGATAGACACCGTGAAACTGTTCTTTCTACCGGACGGAGAGTTCAGATCGATAAGGACGCCGAGGGCATCACGTCGTACAAGTTCCTCCAGGTTCGAAATGTAGAGCCGGGTACCGGCCTTGACGCCGGGATCATCGAGGCGACATTCAAACTCCGACCAGGCATCTCTCGAGAGAGCAGGTCCCCAACTCATCAGCGTAAGAACCAGTCCCGCCGTTACCGGGAAGAACGCCTGTTTCCAATTTCTTTCGGTACCCAGAAATATCCTCGCCAGCAGAATCAGCGCCACCATCCACAATCCGGTCTTGACACTCAGGATCGCCAGGACCATTCCCTCCGAGAGGCCGACGCTGAACAGGGCATTGATCGTGTCTGGCCCAAGCAGCCAGCCGACCAATAAGAGTAACAGAGACAGGGCTATTCGACCGAGTCGGCGATTCCTTGATGCAATCATCTTGTCAGCAATCAGCACCACAAAGAAGGCTGCACAGATAATCATGAAGGGCATGGCGTTGAAGGCATACCTGTTGATGGAATGAAACACCAGGTGTATCGCGGTGTAGTATCCACAAATCGCGACCGGCCAGGCAGCCAACGACAAACTGCGCATCATCAGGATCAGCAGACCGAACAAACCAAGAGCAACAATCGAGAGATGCAGCCATTCGACCAATTGCAGCGGCATGATGAATACGCGCTTGAAGTCATTGTACGGCCGACTCCACAAACGTTCGAACTTCTTGGCAAACAGACCCAGGTATCCTTTCCACTGGTGCGCCAGTTCACCATAAATCGCCCGCTGGTTGAACTCGTCTTCTACCGCATCCAGATCGTATCCTTCGAACATAATCGATGACGACTGTCTCAGATTGGCCCCGGCATAGGTCGGATCCCTGAGCGTGACCTGACCGTACTTCGCGGATGCTACCGCAAGCCATAACGCAAAGAGTACGCAGGCCGGTAGTGCGATCAGGATCAGCCGCCTTAGAAACTGTGATGCCGACCAGCTTTGGCGCGTATAGAAATAAAGCCCAACCACGAATGGTATCCCCATGAGCATAGCAGTTGGCTTGTGCAACACTAGAAGACCACTGATGATACCGACCAGAACAAAGTACCAACGACGTTCGGTCTCGACTCCGCGCATCATAAGATAGATACTCAGTAGTATCAGAAGACTCGTGGAAGTCTCCAGCAACAGCATAGTGGAGGTCAGGACGAATGGAAAGTAGACGGCATAGAGCAGGCCGGCAATCACCGCAGCCCGTCGCCCGACCAGCCGGGCAGCGACCAACATGATCATCAAAACCGAAAGAACGTCGAAACAGATTCCTGCCAACCTCACGAAAGTGAAATCTGCAATTGGAGCCAGATAGAATACCGTTGCCAAAAGAGCCGGATAAAGCGGTCCGGAAAAAAACAGGTCGTCCTGTGCCTGGGTTAAGGTGGGCGGTGTGTAGTACTGCCAGTCTATCTGCTCCCCCTGGATATACTCTTCGTAATAGTGCTTGAACCGATTCCGATCGGCTCGCTCAGCCCCGACGGGGGGCGGTGCGCCGTCAGTGACGACAGCAATCAACCCCAGCGCCGCGCCGGCGTAACGCCGCGCATCCCACATCACCGGCAGGACTTCCTCGGACGTCAAGAAACCCAGTCGCAACAAGGCGGCCAGAATCAGCGCGAGATATATCCATCGTCGAAATGCCTGATCACGCATGATCGCACTCAGAATGATAGTGGAGCCGCCGTTGTTGTCGGTGAATCCAATGAAGCACTATCGCCTCGTTTACGTTTCAAGGACATCTTCATCGCCGGAGGATGCTTCCTCCCCGAGTTGCTTGAGCGAAAGGTGCTCTTTCTTCAGGTAGTAGAAACCTATCAAAGTAACGACGATATATTGTGCGGCGTGCAGAACCAGGGCGCACGAAAGCGCCTCTGCCTTGGGCACCCCATAGGCAACTAAGGACCACACAGCTCCGGCATGATAGACGCCGATGAATCCGGGTGAGGACGGCACCAGGATGGATACCGACACGACAACCAGAACCACGAAAGATGCATCCAGCGGCAGTCCAAGATCAAACGCCTTGAACACAAAAACATTGGAGATGCCCATCAGTATCCAGATCATCAACGTCTGCGACCCTACCCACGCCGTTGTCCTGGCATCTTTGAGAAATTCCAACCCACGCGCGAATTTCACCACTACCGAGCGTATGAGACTCTTTCCGGATTCGGGGATGAAGAAGAGATAGCGTGTGATGAGTTGTCCGGTCTGTTGAGGCTTCCGGGCCAACAAGAAAATCAGCACGAGTCCCAGGAGAGCGAATCCAATGGCGACATTCAAACCCAACTTCATCGACTCGTCCAGTTCTATCCTGGAGATATAGAGCACACCGCCGAAGATCAGCAGCAAAGCCACCAGATCGAACACCATACGTTCGACGAAGATAGTTGCCAGCGACGCGGATTTGGTAATCTGCTTATGTCGCGATGCCAGCGAGTAGGCGCGCACGAATTCACCGAGCCGCAGCGGCAGGACGTTATTGGCCATGAACCCAATCCAGGTTGCCGACAGCAGTTTGGAAAACGGGACGTGGCCGATGGGGGCGATCATGAATTTCCAGCGATAGGCTCGCTGGTACATGGTAAAGAAGATAAGGGCAACGTTAGGGATCAGCCACAGATAGTTGGCGCCCTTCAGAGCATCCCATAACTCGGCAAAGTGGATATTGCGAAACAATGCCCAGACCAGAACCGCTGAGATCAGCAGCCCGAGAAGAAAGTACAGGAATCTCTGACCGCGTAGTGTCATGATTGTTCATCCATTATCTTATGCAACAAAGTCTCAAATCTGCCGGCTGCCACATCCCAGTCGAACTGATCGGCCCATTCGAGCCCTCCTCTTTCGAGACGCACCCGGCGCTGATCGTCGGTAAGAATCATAAGTAACTTCTCGGCAAGTTGGTTGACGTTTCCGTATGGGTACAGAAAGCCGGTGCTACCGTCCTTTACTGAATCGCGTAGTCCCGGGACATCGGCTGCCACCACTGTCGTTCCGGTCGCGTTAGCCTCGATATTGGTCAGCCCCCAACCCTCCTTGAGGCTCGGCAGCACAGCGACATGAGCGCGACGCATCCGTTCGACTTTCTCCTGTTGCGAAACGAAACCGGTAAACTCCACGTGCTCATTGCAATTGAGAGATCCGACCAACGACTGCAAGGTCGACAGGTAATCGCCGGTTCCGACGATCATCAAACGGGCCTCGGGGAGTTGCTCCCGGACGAATACAAACGCGCGAATGAGATGTTGGATCGACTTGTACTTCTTGAGACGTCCGAGATAGAGTATCGTGGGTCGATCATACTTGGCAACCCCGGGAGCGACCGAGTAGGTGTCACGGTCGATGCCGCAGTGAATGACGGAGATGTTGTTTCTGGGCACTCCGCGCTGAGCGATATCATCGGCCGTCGATTGTGAAATCACGTTAAACGGCAGCCCTCTATAAACTGTGACCATTGGTCTTTCGGCCAGGTAGATGTACGACCCCAGTACGAAATTGATTTCCTGGAACACGGTGGTGGCAAAAAGATGCGGCACCACCACGAGTGTTTTGAGGTCCAGATACAGGGGCGTGTAGAACGGGATTTTGTTGATATCTTCAACGAGCAGGTCGAACCGGTTATCTTTGGCCAGCCGCCTCAGGTGGAACGGCGCAACCAGGTTGAAGTTGAACCGATTACCGCGTCGGATGATACGGATACCTTCGACAGTTTCTTCAGGCTGGCATCCGTTGTAGCCGGAGCAGAACAGCGTGACATCATGACCGCGGCGGACCAGTCGGCGCAGAAGTTCTTCGAGATGTACTTCGGCGCCGCCGGCGTGAGGATTCTTCAGGTCGTTCCAGTTTAGCGCAAGAATCTTCATTGGCTGTCTCGCAAACCAGGTCTCGGTCGATCCAATCCCCTCTGAAGCTCGGCCAGCATGGCGCGGACTCGTTGATCGTTTGGATTGTTCTGAAGCCACCGCTGTAACAGCGTCTGCATGTCCGACACGCGATTGGTCTCAAAGTAGAACCGCATCAGCTCCTCAAAGGCCGGTCGGTAATCCGGATTGGCCGCAAGTACCGCTGATAGAACGTCCTCGGCCTCCGCATCGAGATTGTGTGAGCGTTGGGCGCGTGCCAACAGCGTCTGCAACCATCGTTTGTCGCCGGCCTGCGCGTCGTTAAGCAAAGCGCTCAGAAGTTCAATCATACCCCTTTCCGAATAGACCGCGGCCAGGAATTCGACGGCATCGGTCGAGTGAGGGATCAACTCCACTGCCCTCGCCATCAGGTACTGGGCCTGCTCCAGATCGCCTTGCGCCCGCAAGGCATCGCCGACCATGAGAAAACCATTGGCATAATTCTTCGTGAGCCGACGAGTTGCTTCGTTCTTGGAAACAGTCGGATCATTCACGCCACGCGCCCGAAAGCCGTTATCGCCGGTGAAGAACTCAATCGAACTCTCAATATCAGTGCGCTGACCACCACCCACTTGCTCAAGTCGCCACATCATACCGCTTAGTGACAGCATGGTGTCAATGGAACGACCCAGGTACCGACGTGGACCTCCGCCCACCGACACGGCGTAGTTAATCGGTTTCTTACCCAGATAGGAATAAATGATCTTATCCATCACCTGACTGTTCAACCGAAAGGTTGCGTTGTACGGCACACCAAGACGGTAGAGACTATCCATCTCGCGATCAGACACACCAAGATAAGCATACACCGCCTTATCCACGTACTGCTGTCGCTGATCCAGGGTCGCGCTGTCCGGCACGTGGAAGGGGCGAAGCCCGTCGATATGGCTCTCGCTCCAGCCGAGGTCAAGTCCCAAACTGCTCTGCACCTGCTTGATGTACCACTTGGTGTTCGCCAGCGCCAGGTTGACAATGGTCACATCGGTACGGATACCGTAGACACCCTGCAGACACCAGAGCGGAAAGGTGTCGTTATCGCCGTTAGTAAACAGGACGGCGTTCTCATCGGCACATGATAATAGGTTCCAGGCATAGTCATGCGGCATGTAGTTGCGCGAACGATCGCACAGATAGTAGTTCTGAGCCAGCGCGAATGAGGGCAGCAGCAGCAACACCAGGCTCGAAGCCATGACTATCTTGCGCGGTATCAGTGAAAATCCGGCTACCGCCTCGCGCAGGTATTGCAGGGCAATCGCGCTGCCCAGACCCAAAGACATGCCGAAAAGAATGAACCCGGGCGTGAAAAAGTAGTCGCGATCACGCACCTCAATGTAGTCCGATCCGTTCGGTAATTGACGGGTACCGTCAGCGAAATTCATATACAGCACCAGCCCCGCTGTACTTATCAGGAGCAGCACCACAAACGGCAATCCGACCCTCGGACGGCGACGTATGATTTCCCACAAACCGAACAGACCCAGCAGGAACAAGAACACAAACTTCGGCCCAACCATACCATACTGTTGGTGGAAAAAGTTCCAGAAGCCCATACGCTGATATACACCAAACTGATGACTCCATTCGGCTCGGCGGCGAAACATCCGTTCGATCATCCCCATCGAACCATACTGTTTACGTTCGAGAAAGTTGATGGTGGCCGTGTAGCTTTCCGATGGATTGTTCTCGTCGAGGTATGGTTGCTGGGCCGAGCGGATGGGCACGAACAGATTGACCGACATACCAAGCGCTGCCACGACTATGACCATCAAGGCAGTCTTCCAACGGGGCAGTCGGAACAGGAGCCCCAGCACCAGAATAAGCAGCGCCCCGCTGGCCATGCTGTAGAAAAACAGTTCCAGGCCGATGATGACTGTCGATACGCTGACCACGGCGACAAGGACAGGCCAGTTAATGCCGCGCCATATCCATGCCGTCAAGGCTGCCGCCATCAGTACCGAGACAATCAGGAACGATGTGTATCCCTTGGGTACATAGAGCAGGCCCACCATAATCACGGAGGCAAGAGTGAAGAGAATCAGCGGCAATAGTTGTGCTCTGTGTTGTTTGTCGGCGCCTCGTGCGACGTATTTGCTGAGACAATAAAGGCCGAACAAAATCAGCGCGCCGAAGCCAACCAGGCCGGCAATTCCGGCCAGATCAAGCCACCGGCTGGACGCTGCCGGGTCGATACCACGCACGGCTATGAAGGCTCTTGCCAACATCGGCACCATCACCAACATGAAGCCGTACCCTGCCCACACGAACATCCGGGGTATCTTGTCAAAGGAGAATATGTAGAACAGATACAGAAGAAACAGGATGGCTATCGGAACGTAGTACGGTATCTCGTTTGGTCTTGACGATAACGCGAAAATCAAATACAACTCGGCCGCGAAGAAAACGGCGACAGCAAACCATGTCGATGACGGTGCGGTTTTCTTGATAATGAAGAACAGGGCTGCGACAGGGAAGATCAGGAAGGTGGTCATATGGACGCCGATACTGAGAAAGGCTGCAAAGACCATTATCAGCATGATTCGTTCCGAGGTCATGCTGCCCCACTCTTCGAAATAGACAAGAGTCAGCCATAATATGCCCATCAAGATCATCATCGACATGCCGTACACTTCCGCCTCAACTGAATTGGTCCAGTTCGTCAGACCGAAAGCAACGAACAACGCCCCGGAGGCAGC
>CBDUZQ010000103.1:0-8112 GCA_965371755.1 uncultured bacterium | reverse complement strand
AGCAGTCCGAACCGCCCGCCACCGAACTTGAGATCGGCACCGAAATCGACCTGGTGGTGAGCACACTGGATTGAGGTAGGGGAGATAGTGGATGATGATATCCCGCGTAATACTGAAGAACTGGCGAAACTTCACATCTGTAGACGTTCCTTTGGGCAACCGAGTGTTTGTGGTAAGTCCGAATGCCTCGGCTAAGTCTAACTTCCTGGACGTGTTTCGGTTCCTGCGCGATATTGCCAAACCGGGTGGGCTTTGGACTCCAGTTGTTTGTCTGCTTCTTGGACAATAACTTACAAAGGAGCGACAGGTCACATCCCGCTTCCAGCGGGACAAGACCCGTTGCAACTAGCTTTTGAGACAACCTCCAAGCCTTGAGGCACCCGCCACGAAACCCGCCCGAATGTTAGGGCCACCAGTCCAAGTATCAAGGTGGGCATAGAGCATTTTTCACTTTGTCTTGAGGCTCTAAGTATCTAAATTGAGACATGCCTTCGCATTCGGCTCAAGACACACCGAAGCCCGACCTCTGTTCAAGATTCGAACAGGTGATCGAGCGCTATCCAGATCAGATCGCCTTCAAAGCGGAAGGTGGTCTGGGTAAAGAGTACCGGTTCGATGAAGTCCTGCAAACCGTGCGAGCGGTTGCGGCAGGGCTCGTCGGCCACGGTTGTATCGATCCCTGTGGCATCGGTATTCTCTCTGAGAACCGACCGGAGTGGCCGATCGCGTACTTGTCGATCCTGGCCGCCGGGGGCACGGTGGTGCCTATTGACATCAACCTCAAGCCGACTGAGGTCGCCCACATCGTAAAGCACTCCGGGCTTCGGTCGGCCTTTGTCTCCAGTCGCGGTCGGAAGCTTCTGGATGATGCCGCTGTCAACGTTGAGGTTTTCAGTTTCGAGGACGATTCCGATTCGGGTTGGACCGAGCTTGCCGGATCCCAACCGTTGATGTCACTGCCCCCACCGTCCGAGGTCGCGGTCATTATCTACACCTCGGGAACAACCGGAGCGCCCAAGGCAGTGGAGTTGACCCATAAGAACCTGCTGACCAATCTCGACGGCATCTTCCGCCGTCTTTCATTCGGTCCCGAGGATGTCTTCTTATCGGTGCTGCCCTTGCATCATACTCTTGAGGCCAGTTGTGGTTTTCTGACGCCGACTATGTCCGGCGCGATGATTGTGTATGCTCGATCGCTCAAATCCAATCAGATCAAGGAAGACATAGCTTACAACAGGGTGACTCACATGGTCGGTGTGCCGCTCCTGTATGAGAAGATGTATCAGTCATTCCAGAGGAAGCTGGCCACCGCGCCGGTGCTTCGACGGTTGATATTCAGGACGCTGATGTCGCTTTCATCGGCAACCTGGAAACTTGGCCTCAAGTCGGGTCGTTCGCTGTTTCGGTTAGTGCGTAACCGCGCCGGTCTGGGGTCAGTTCGGATGTTTGTGTCCGGGGGCGCGCCGCTGCCGCCGAAAATGGCCCGGTTCTTCAATCTGCTCGGTATTGATTTCCTGGAGGGTTATGGAATGACCGAATGTAGTCCTGTCGTCTCAGTCCACAGGTCCGACGACATCAAGTTTGGCTCGGTCGGTCCGCCGCTGGATAACGTGGAGGTGGCGATTCATAATCCGGACAATGAGGGCGTGGGGGAGATCGTCGTCAGAGGTAACAACATTACACCCGGCTACCGTGGCCTTCCGGAAGCAACCGCAGAGTTAATCATCGATGGATGGCTCCACACCGGCGATCTGGGCCGAATTCGCGAAGGCCACCTCTGGATTACCGGACGTCGCAAAAGCCTGATAGTGTCGGCGGCCGGCAAGAATATCTATCCTGAGGAACTCGAAGAGAAGTTGCTTGAGTCGCCACTGACCCTTGAGGCCGTCGTGTTCGGACGGGCCAAAGAGGGCAAACAGGGCGAGGAGGTGCGAGCGCTGATCGTGCCGGACCTGGAGCAACTGGTAGCCGATGGCCTGATCGCTGATGTCGAGAATCCGGACCTGGCGACGATCAACAGGATCATCGCCAATGTGGTCAGGCAGGTAAATGATAGCGTTGCCGTCTATAAACGGATCGCCGCGTTTGACGTGCAGCTTGATGAGCTTGAGAAGACGTCTACTCGCAAGATCAAGCGGTTCCTGTACAAGTAGTGGGGTTTACCCCGCCGGTGGGGGCTATGACCGACCAATATAGTCTGATTGACATCGCCGTTTGAATGTCTTATGGTTGGCCAGCGAAAAAGATAGAATGCTAAGAGAAGAGGTTCAGCTATGATCGGTCAGCTTACACAAAGATTCCTTGTTGGTGTGATTTTCAGCTTCAGTGTCTTGATGTTTGTCGCTTGCAGTGACGATGATAACCCACAAACATCGGAAGGGCGTCATGTCGTCGGCGACACCAGTCAGCCGGCTCAACTACTCGATATCGAGTTGCCTGCCGACTGTGAGACGGATGAATATGAGATTTCGGCATTGTCGGGGAAGCTCAATAACGTTGTCGTCGAGGATGTCAAAATCGTACTCTACTCCACATCTGGTCACTACTACGGTACCCTGCGGGCGATTGACGACGATGGCCAGTTCTCCATGGACCTGCCGTGCGGTCGCCGCGTTCGTCTTCTTCTTACCAGGAGCGACTGGACGAGCGATGACACGCTCAACGACGGGCCGCCTGCTCTGGATGATAATATTCTGGCCACCTTTTGGGATATAGACCGGATTGTCGGAACAATACACGGCAGTGTCGTGGATGGCTACGACAACTCGTTGCTCTCTGATGCAGTCGTAACCTGGGTGATTGATGGGACCACCGGCAGCGATACGACGGATGCAAACGGCTACTTTCTGGTGCCTGATCGGTTGCTCACCGGCAATTATCTGCTCACATACACGAAGGACGGGTATGCCGTTATCTCACAGAATGTATACATCCCTTCTTTCGAAGAAGTCAGGGGTGATCTGGACATTTACCCCGGTGACATGGCGTATGTGAAGGCCCTGACGATTCCATTACCGCCCTTGACGTCGTCGCTTGAAGGAACGGTGTGCGTGATTGAACCGGGAACGAACGATACCGTTGAGGTGGCGGAGGTCATCGTCGATCTGCATCTCAATGACGAGATCGTACTCGACCAGCTTACCGATACCACCGATGCCGTCGGCTTCTACGGCTTTGCCGATGTCCCGACGACCGACACCCTGACTCTCGCCACCAGATCGTTTGACCACGGTCTGCAGACATACGAGGCCGCCGACACGGTTCTGTATCTCATGCCGGGGACGACCAGAGTGAATTTCCTTTTTGATGCTTCGGGTGGCGGCGTCATCCGTGTCGAGACGGATGAGTCGCAGCGTTGATTCTCAGCGCCTGACATAGCTGCCAATGATGGCCTCGCGCGTTGTCGTTGTGTCAAGTGAACTCCATCGTCGGTCGATAACAGATGTATGTTGATATTTCGCCGCACCCGAGATTGATACGAGTGACCGCTTCTGATGGGAAAAGGGCGTTGACCTGCCGGCTCAAACGGTTATATTGCAGCGTCTACTACATTGAAGTACTAACAGGAGATCGAATCTTATGACAAAGCGCTCAATTCTGCTGCTGGTGGCTGTATGTGCCTTCGCCATGCCGGCCACCACCCTCCCGGCGTCAATTTCACTCGACCACGTTGATGGGCTATATGCCCCCGACACACTCACTACCGGAGTCCCGATTGTTTTTCACCTTCGCTGGACGAACACCGGTGTCGGTGCTCCGCTCAAGGGATTTACCAACGGGTTCAAACTGCATTCCACTGACGGCGCCCTATGGATGCCGATCGTGGGTGATACGGCGGCCGTGGGACTGGGCGATTTATATGATCTGATTATCTCCATCAACTACTATGGCGTCAATGGTTCGGCCGCCGACACGGTAGCGCTGGGTGCTTCCGTTATGGAGGGAACGGGGATGCCGGACGGCTTCGATGCTGTTACTTTCATGATCTCCACCGAGTTCGACGCCGATCAAATGGGGAAGACAGTCTGCCTGGATTCGGCCAGCTATTTTCTGCCGGTCGGTTTGTGGTTGTGGGCCTACGGGACCGGCGTCGGTAACGTCGTCCCCGACTGGAGTGGTCCGCACTGCTATACGATCCACAATCCCGACGTTGACGGCGACGGTGTGGACGACGCCGTTGACAATTGCCCGGGTGTTTACAATCCAAATCAGACAGACACCGATGGCGATTTGGTTGGTGATCTTTGTGACAACTGCCCCGATGACGCCAACCAGGACCAGGCGGATGGCGATGAGGATGCGGTCGGTGACGTATGCGACAACTGTCCGGCGGTGGCCAACGTTGACCAGGAAGACACCGATCAGGATGGCGTCGGGGATGCCTGCGATGTTTGCCCCGGCCATGACGATAACGTCGACACCGACAGTGATACCGTGCCGGATGGATGTGACAACTGCCCCACCGTCGCTAACACTGATCAGGTCGACTCCGATGGTGACGGTGTTGGTGACGCCTGTGATGTTTGCCCCGGCCATGACGACAACGTCGACACTGACAGCGATCTCATTCCCGACGGCTGCGACAACTGCCCAACTGTTGCCAACGGTGGTCAGGAAGACGGCGACAGCGACGGTAACGGCGATGCCTGTGATATCTGCCCCGGCCATGACGATAACGTCGACACCGACAGCGATACGGTGCCGGATGGTTGCGACAACTGTCCCGCCATTGCCAACAGCGATCAGATAGACTCCGACGGTGACGATGTCGGTGATGCCTGTGACATTTGCCCCGGCCATGATGACAACGTCGACACCGACAGCGACACACACCCCGATGGCTGCGACAACTGTCCCGAGACGGCCAACTCCGGCCAGGAGGACGCTGATGTCGATGGGGTCGGTGACGTTTGCGACAACTGTCTGACGACACTCAATCCGAATCAGGAAGATCTCGATTCGGATGCGGTCGGTGACTCCTGCGACAACTGTATCAACGTGCCCAACCCCGATCAGGCTGACAGTGACGGCGACGGCGTCGGGGATGCCTGCTGCTGCCTCACCCGCGGTGATGTCAACCATGACGATGGTCCCTCTATTGATATCGCGGACCTCGTGTACCTGGTCGACTACATGTTTACCGCAGGACCGGAACCCCCGTGTTTCATCGAGGCCGACATCAACGCTGACGGTGGCCCGATTATTGAAATCGGTGATCTCGTTTACCTGGTTGACTACATGTTCAACAGCGGCCCGGTTCCGCCGGACTGTCCGTAGCAGGCGAGCCTGACTTTCACACTGCGGACGCGCTTTGAGATACTCAGTATGAGCGGCAGACTTTCTGGTCTGCCGCTTTTTCTGTGGTGCGAAGAGTTTGGATTAACGTGCGCCGCGGAATCAGTGAAGCTACCGCGCCACCCTTCGACTCCGCTCAGGGTGAGGTTATACCGCTCAGGATGACGCTAATGTGCGCAAAGAGCGTCGGACAACTGACGTTGTGACTTTATCATTATGTTGAGCACTAAGGCGAGGTAACGATGATATTATCCAAACCCACGGCGACAAAACGAATGCCTGTCCAGGTCACTCCCTCCAGCGAGCCACCGGCCGCCTGCCCGCGACCGATCCATTCTGTAGCATCCCCTGACGAAATGATCGTTAAGTCGATGCCGACCGCAACGTAGAGCGATCCGGAAGAGCCCACGGCATTGAGTCCTTTGAGTTGTTCAGGCAGCACATCCCAGAGCTGCTCAGTCCAGTCGCTACCATTTGGCGAAGTAAAAATCGCTCCCTGCTCTCCGACAGCGACAAAGATGGTGTCGTTCCAAAAGACGTCTTGCAGGTATGGTTCTGAAGCGATGCGGACAGTGTCCCACGTGGGGGACTGGTCCCCGGTAGAAATCGCCACTTTGCCATCCTCACCGACGGCCACGAAAGATGTCCCTGACCAGGCCACGGAGTTAATCCACTCGCTGGTGCCGAGGGTAGCAACACGCGTCCAAAGCGCGCCGTCGGTCGAGGTGAGAATAGTGCCGGCTCGCCCCACAGCAACCAGCAACTCCGGTGATGCCGCGACATCATGCAAATGGTGCACGGTGGCGCTAAGACTGTCCCAACTAACGGCATCGGACGAAAGTAACACGCGACCGTTGTCACCCACCGCGACAAACAGTTCGTTGGCGCCATTACGGTGGGTGATGCTGCGCAGGACATCGGTCCCGCCGGAGCGCCTGAGCGACCAATCGATTCCGTCGGGTGAGGCCAGGATAGTTCCGCCTGACCCAACCGCCAGGCAAAGAGTATCGTCGTCAATAACGCAGGTAACATCATAAAGATCGAAGTCAGCCCCGGTTACCTGGGCACTCCACTCCAGTCCGTCGTCGGATACTAACACTGTTTGTGAAAGTCCGACTGCGACAAACCGGTTGTGCAAAGGTGACCAGGTCACCGAACGCAGGTTGTCGGCCAGACCATGCTCTCTTAACGTCCATACTTCACCGTCAGTCGAGCTCAGGATCAGACCATTCTGACCGACCACGACGAACAAACCATCCGACCAGGTGACGGCATAGAGATAGGCGCCCAGGCGTGACTCCTCCTCCGACCATTCCTCAGCATCGGTTGATGTCAGGATTGTGCCATCCTGCCCGACGGCCACAAACATCTCGGCTGTCTCCGACCAGGTGACATCGTAGAGCCAGGCAGTGGTCGGTGACAGGGTGTCCAACGTCCAAACGTTGCCGTCGGACGATGTCATGATTGTGCCCAGACCGCCTACCGCCACGAAGAGGGATTGTTCTTCCGACCAGGTGACGCCGAACAGGTCCTGGGTGGTGCGGCTGCTGTCTGCTAACCGCCAGTCATCGCCGTCTGAAAGTATGATGGCGCCATCCTCACCAACCGCGACTACTACCGATCCGGACGAAGCAATACCGCCGTATAACCAGCCGGCCGATACGCCGACGCTGTCGAGTGACACCGATGTCCAAGTAAGGCCGTCGGGCGAGGTCAAGACGGTGCCGTTGTCGCCGACGGCGATAAACTCTGATGCCGTAGCCGTAACTTCGAGGAGATACTCGTCGGTGGGGCTTTCCTGCTGCGTCCAGACCAAACCATCGCTCGACGTCATGATAACCCCATAGTTACCCACGGCGACAAACATACCGTGTGTCTCCGACCAAGTGACATCGATCATGAAACTGGATGTTCCGGTGGAACGAGCGGTCCATACGATTCCGGGTTCATGGTCAACGGTATCGGTCGGCGAATCATCGTCGCCGCACGAATTCACTGTCAATAGAATGGCTGTCGCTAACAGAAAGCCGAATGTACGTTTGGTCAAAGACATGCAAAGCTCCTTCTTTTCGCCTTATACCGTCGGCGGTCGACGGCGCACCCCAAAACAACACTTCATCATTTCGAGGCGGCTGTTAATATTGACAAAAAGTGGTGACCGGGCAAGGAAAAAGGAAAACCGGCGAAATGAGGCCGGCGATTTTCGACCACACTTGACAACGCAAGCCGGGATGATACCTTGTGGCATGGGTAAGAAACCTCGAGCACATTCAGAGCGTCGACACCAGCACAGTGATCTGAGCTTGCCCGTTACCATGAAATCGGAAAACGACCTGCTTGAGATCGTTGAGCAGGTTTCTACCGATCCTCTTATTCTTATTCTCGATGGTCTTCAGGACCCTCACAATCTCGGTGCTTGCCTGCGAAGCGCCGACGCTGCCGGTGTTCACGCCGTGGTCGCGCCGCGCGATCGAGCCGTCGGGCTGACTGAATCGGCTCGACTGGCGGCGGCAGGAGCGGCTGAACGAGTGCCCTTCATTCAAGTGACTAATCTGGCCAGGACGATGAAGATGTTAAGAGAGGCCGGTTTGTGGTTGGTCGGTACCGCCGATGAGACCGCGAAATCACTCTACGAAGCAGACCTTACCGGTCCGCTGGCGATTGTCATGGGAGCCGAAGGGAAGGGGTTGCGCCGGCTCACCGCCGAGCGCTGTGACTATCTGGTGCGGATACCGATGTACGGCGCCGTATCGTGTTTGAATGTTTCTGTGGCCACCGGCGTCTGTTTGTTCGAGGCGGTTCGACAACGGGCGGCGA
>CBDUZQ010000102.1:0-8135 GCA_965371755.1 uncultured bacterium | reverse complement strand
TCGCTTTTGAGCACAACTCTGACCCGACCCGGTGACGGATCGTCGTCAGGTGGTCGCGGAGGCGCTGCTTGAGTCCATGCCTCGGCAGCCAGAGTCAGAGTCAAAGCAGCAGCCACCAGGAACCAGGTGAACAGTAACCACCCCGACCGCCGGTCGAGCGCTGCCGCTTTGGTGTTGCTGTCCGCGCCTCGATTGACATCCCACGGGTCCGCGCAGTACCGCCGTCCGCGGTCGCGAAGAGATTCGAGAGTATCGTTGCTGTCAGACCAGTAACTCATATACACCTGGTGCCGTGTCACGAAAACATATTCACATTGCTACTCTGGGCGTTCAACCGCCCGTATTATACTACGCAACTTAGTCAGCGTGGTTTCCACCTGACTAGCCTAATATGTTCCACAGAATTGAAATGGCAACTGGTTTTCGTGTGTTTCAACCCGCCGACTTCGGTCGAGTCGGGTGTGCAGAATCTGCACAATCCTGCTGATACTAGTTATGACTGATTTACCGGTGGGTGGTGAAACCCTCCGGTGCGTCCGTCAGGCCTCAGTGAAACCAGGCTGACCCCGGAAATAAAATGGACACCAAGGCAAAAACTGAGCTCGTGCTCATCCGAAAACCCCAGGCGTACCGCATAAACACCGGCAGGTTATTGAGATACTCGAAGCGAGGCTAAGAACAGCAACTTCCTGGCCCTGCGACTCATTCCCGCGAAGGCGGAAATCTATCCGAATCAACGGGTCACCGGATGCCCGCTTTTGCAGGGGTTGAAACCTGACCTACTACAACCTCATCCTGAGCGGAGTCGAAGGATGAGTCCCACCCGCTTCAAGGCTGTCAGGGCGACCAACACCTGCCGCCCTACCGGCTAAAGAAAAGCCTCTCAAACGCTATCTCAGCAGGGCAGAACCGGGTGATCGAAGATTGAATCAAATTCAAACCGACAAAGGCCGTCAACAACAGCCAGTACGGCGACACAAAATAGTACAACGCCAAAGACAGCAGAACCATGAATCCGGCGAACAATCTTACTGAATTCTCCAAAGTCATTACACTTTCCTTTCTCTACACCGGCAACCCATGCCGCCCGGTAACGCCATCAAAAACCATAGGTCAACTTCATGTACACGTTGTCGTTCTTTTGGAACTGACCGAACTCGGTCGCATCATAGTTTCCGTCGAAGATATGCGCCCCGACGGCCAGGCTCAGTTCATCGCTGTACTTGTAGTCGGCGGAAGCTCGAAGGTAACCGTCCTCGTCACTCGGTGAGTAAAACACGAACAACGAAAGTGCCAACAATTCATCGTACAGCAGCTTGGTCACACGCGAGGTGACCAGATGTCGAACCTCATCACGCACAAAAGCATTCATGGCCGTTTGCTGCTTTTCATAAGTGTCGTGATCGAGCATCTTGTCCGCTTGCCACTGACCGTTGATAGTCAGATTGGACGCCACCTGCCGCTCGAAACCCACCATACCGGTCACCGATGAATTCGGCATCATCGGATCATCACCATCACGATCCTGGCGCGAGTCATAGTAACCGCCTTCGACCCAGACAATACCGCCCGCCGCCGGTCCACGCACTGATGCGCCGTAGACGTTCAGTTTGGGATAGATCGGTACCATCGATGAGTCGACAATCAGAACCCCCATAGGGTTCTTGTAGAATCCTTTGTAAAAGTAAAGTGAACTATTGTACGACCCGACCTGGCGACTCAACCTCATGGCCACTTCGCTGTTCTCGAACTTCGGCGCCGGGGTGGTTGGATCGAAGTAGTATCCTTCACCAACGATCGACTGACCGTTGAAGTAGCTCAGCCTCCGACCGGTGGGGAGACGGTTGGGTTCGAAGCGCGGCGTCCAGACCAGCGATAGTGAGCCCAGATCGCTGTAGAATTCCGTACGTATGGCGTTCTGAGGCGCTTTCAAATACTGATCATCACGTCCGACAAAGAACGAACGATAGTCCTTGGCGAATACATCGTTGATAAATAACAGGTCACCGGTACCCCAGGTAAGGATCTGGCGACCGACTTTGAAATCAAGCCGACTGCCCAGCCGGAACTTGAGGTATCCTTCGCGCAACTCCCAATCATAGTCGGAAGAGTCGGTGCCGTCGTAGACAAAATCGATCCGCCCGAAAAACTCAGCCACGTCACCGTAATCCTCGACTCGCAATTGCAGCCTGGTCTCCGAGGCTGTTTGTTCGGTTGCCGTTGGATTGGACTCATCCAGTCGTCCGCCGTAGAGAGTCTGAAGGAAACCATCGATACTGACCTCGGCGGCCACCGGAACTGCTACAAGCAGCAGCCCGGTCATTATGAATGCTCTTAGTACTCTCATTTCGATCACCTCCCACCTACTTGATGTATTTCCGCGGCGGGTTCTTGAGGAAACGCTCGGTGAACAGTGATGCATCGAGACCAACATTGTACTCGATGCCGGAGAACTCGATCAAGGTCTTACCACCCTTCTTGAGATTTTCCATCGAACGGGCGCTCATGGTGATCACGCCATCGATTTCTTCCACCTTTTCGGCGGTGAAGACTCGGACTAACTTGTCTTTCCTGCCATAGTACTCCTCACGTAGCGGGAGATAGTTCTCCTTGTCGACCCAGGACAGCTTGCGTGAGAATCCTTTGTACTTCTCGACCGGGATCGACTCGATGACAAACACGGCGCGATCACCGATGGTGGAGTCGGGAAGCAGGCTGTGCTTGTCCTCGCTCCAATGACGGCCGGAGACATCCTCGTAGCTGAAATGCGAACCGACGAAACTTGAGTTCTTGTCATCGGCTGAGATCGGTTTGACCAGATCGACCGAGGGCACATAGATCCAGCGCTGGTCGTTGCCGTCGGGTATCTTATGTACCATGAAAGTCAGCCGGGAGATATCGGACGGCTTCCTGAAATATGTATAGTACTTTTGCTTGCCGCCCTCTTCTTCATCCAGGCGCAGCATGACAAACTCCTTGGTCCGCTCTTTGCCGCGCTTGCTCGTAATGCGCATGGTGACCTCGGATATACCGTCATCGGCCGCATAGTAGTAGGCCAGGTGCGACTTTTTCATTATGGCTGCGGCGTCTTCAGCGGTCGCGGTGGTTGCTATCGCCATCGGCAGCGTTAACAGCAGAATCAGGATGAGTTTTGATTTCAACATGGTTTGGTTCCTTTCTTTTCTATCGCATTACGTCTTTAATTTTTTGAATGTTCGACCACTGCCGAAACGGTTTCCTCGTCCGATATTTCCACCGGAAGCAGCGTCTTGTGGAAGGTTCTTACCAACGCCGGCAGTAGCAGCATCGTCACCAGACCGGAGACAACCATGATAGCCAGGAAGAACGCCCCG
This sequence comes from uncultured bacterium, assembly GCA_965371755.1. Lineage (GTDB taxonomy): Bacteria > Zixibacteria > MSB-5A5 > GN15 > FEB-12 > JAJRTA01. Next base: position 4,782 of record CBDUZQ010000102.1, on the reverse strand, counting down.
ACGGTGATGTATGGCACCAGGGTGGAGAACAACATCGGCACAAAACCGATTGCGATCACCAGCACGTTGCGGCTGATAGCCCGACCGGCGCCCTGGAATATCTCATCGAATGATTTCCGGAAATCCGAGGTGCGTTTGTGGATCGTGCGCAATCTTTGGATGAAGTGTATGGCAAAGTCGATCGACAAGCCCAAAGTCAGCGATGATAACACCGCCACCGGCATGTCGTACGGCTTTCCGATATAGCCGATAAAGGCGTAGATGGCCATGACCGTGATCGTCAACGGTAGCATCGACACCAGACCCCAGCGCAGCGAGCGAAACAGGAAGACCATCATTAGGAAAACAACTATGTACGATGCCATCAGAGAAGAGCGCATACCGCTGACCATCTGATGTTGCCATTCGATATTGATATAGGGCAGGCCGGCCCAGCGCGCCGTGATCCCGGAAGGAGGCGCGTGTTCAAGGAGGAATTTGTTCCCGCGTTCGACCACCGAGGCAACTGCCATGTTGTCGCCGTTTCTCATTTGCACCCAGAGGTTGACTTGATCGTACTCCGGCGTGACGAACTTGAACAGATCATCCGGATCACCGCCGGACATCTCATACAGAAACAGCATCTGGGCGATTTCGTTACTGCTGCCAGGTAATGCCAGCTTCGATGAATCAGCGCCGAAAAACTCATAACGGACTTTCTTGACGACATCGGGCAGGCCGGTGACGGCCCCGACAATCGGGTCCTTTTCCAACTCTCGCTGCATCGCCTCGAGGTATCGCTGCACCTCGGGTTTCTTCATGTCGTTTTCATCGAGTCCCTCGAAGACGAGGTAGTTCATGTAGGTTCCGGCCAGGTGTTGGTTCATAGCCGTGTCGGCCACCCGAATCGGATGTGACTCCTTGAACCACTTGACCGGGTTGTCGTTGACGACGATTAGCGACAGTCCGACCGCCGACACCACCACCAGCACCAGCGCCACAACGATGATCCCTTTGTGTCGCCGGTAGCTCAGATCGCGGAAGGCGTGCATCACGCTCGACAACGGTCCGCCCGTGTCGTCTTCGCGGCCGAAGTTGCGCAGGGTCTTGTCGGATATCAGCATTCCGATGGCCGGGTTCAGAGTCAGCGACAAAAGCCATGCAACCATGATCCCAAAAGCCACGAATATCCCGAACACCTGCACCGGCGGGATCGGGGTCAGGGCCAGCGAGATGAATCCGGCGATGGTGGTCAACGATGTGAACAGCATTGGCACGAACAGTTCGTTGATCGAATGGCGTATCGTAGCGTCTTTGTGCTTGTACTTTTTGTAATGGTCGTGAAACTCTGATATAATGTGGATCGAGTTCAGCACCGCGATCGGGATCAGGAAAATCGGAATCATCGAGGCCATGATATGCACGGTGTGACCGGTCAGGATAAGCAGACCCATTGACCAGATCACCGCCATGATTGCCACCACCATCGGCGCCAGGATGACTTTTGCTTTACGGAAGAACATCCACAGCAACAGAAAGATGATCAGCAGCGCGGCCGGCGCTGAATACGCCATCTGTGAAAACATCTCGGCGCCGAAAGAGTCCTCAGCCATCGGCAGCCCGGCGATATGAACGGTGAGGCCGGCGCCGTACTTTTCGGTGATGGCCCGAATCTCGCCGGCGATCCGATGGGACATGTCTTTCGATTCGATAGGCACCATGATGGCGATAGCCTTGCCGTCTTCAGAGGCCAGCTTGCCGCGTAGAATGGCGTTGTTCTGGATACGGCTGAGGATGTAGTCCGCTTCCTGCTGCGTCTCGATCTCCTCTTCCATCAACGGCTCGATGATCAAGGTGCCGTCATCCCCCTGCCTGATATCATCAACCGTCGACGGCGCCATGATATCCTCGACAATCACGCCCTCGATCTCCTCAATCTCAACCGTGGTTCTGTAAATGGCGTTGAGGATATCCGGGCGAAACGCGTTCTCTTCATCCACCACTCCGACGGCCAGGAAATCCGACAGCCCGAAGGTCTCTTTCATTTCATGTTCGAAAACACGCACCGGCGCATCGGCGGCCAGCATGTTTTCCGGATCGGTATCGATCTTGATCTTGGGAAACTGGGCGGCAAAGAAGGCCGTAATGACCACTGCGATTCCGATCACCCACCAGGGATGGTTGATGGCGAAGTTTGTCATACCTTTTTTCATAATCATATACCTCTTGAGTCAATTATTGCTACTTAGCCGGTTAGATGGCCGGGGGCCGGAAATGATTCAGAAAAAGTGGGCGGGAATCGCAGCGCCGTCTTAAGGTGAGGGTTAACAACGAGTTATCGGCGGGTGGCCCACAGCTTGCTGTGGGGTCTGGCGCATGATCGGGTGCCCCTGCCGAACAACTCCATGTCGAAACCACAGGGGGTTCGACCTACCGGGCCCGTGGGCTACTGGTGAGAATCAGCAGCAGGCATATCGGGAAGCAACGGCCGGCTCATATTAATGTACGCTGTCTTGAACAGGGCGGCTGCCTTTTCAACATACTCTTGCGCCAGCTCCGGTTCGCTCTTGACGAGATCGACACTCAAGTCATTAAGCCGATAGCACGAACCCGGTGCGCCGCGGAGGCGATAAATGGCATAATAGTCACCTTCAATGTAGCCGACCTTATACCATTCTGAGAACTGGGCGAAATCAACCGCCGCCGAGTTGCTGTCCAAAAGGTCATGACCGAAACTGTAATTGTAGTAGTCAAGTCGCACCAGACCCATGACGGTCGCAGGAATATCGAGTTGGCTTCCCAGCCGATCGGTTCGCGTTCCACCCGGCAGGCGGTTGTCCGTATCCAAAATCAGGAGCGGTACTTGCAGGAAGGTCAGATCAAGGTCGAGTTTGGGTGCGAACGGCGTGCCGTTGTCGGCGGTGATGAGAATGACCGTATTGGCAAGACTACTGTCGTTTTGGATCTGCCTGACGAATCTCCCCAGCGCCCAGTCGGAATACTTGAAAGCGTTCAGCTCGTCTTCTTTATCGACCCCGGCGGGAACGCGCTCAAAGGGCACCTCCGGTACTTGCCAGGGACCATGATTAGACGTGGTCAGCATCATGGCGAAGAAACGCTCGTGGCTGCTTTCGCGAAATACCTCGACGGCACGGTCGAACAAGATATGATCCGGCACACCCCAGGTACCGATCCACTCGTCAGGGTCGAAATCGAGCGACGAATACACCCTATTGACGCCGTTGGACATGGCGAAACCCTGCATATTGTCGAAGTGCGGATCGTGGGTGGTGAAGAAGAGCGTGTTGTAGGCACGGTCCTTAAGTACGGCCGCCAGCGAACGAAAGTGTGTCTGTCCGGGCACCTGTTTCATGATCAGTTCAGTGAACTGGTGCGGGTAGCCGGTGAGACTGGAAAACACCCCGGTGTAGGTGTGCATACCGGCTGAGTAGAAATCGGTGAATAGTATGCCTTCCGCTGCCAGAGAATCAAAACATGGCGACAGATCATAGGGGAAGCGATTGTCCAGCGCGCCCAACTTGGTGTTGCCGAACGATTCCATCACGATTACTATGACGTTGGGTGGATCGTCGTTCGGCGGATTGTAACGCACCTCACGACGGATTCTCTCATCGGTGCGATTGACCAAGCTGTCCGGCATACCCAAAAGCTGTCGCACTGTTTGTTCGCAGTTGTCGCAGTCGACCGTCGCCATCGTTTTCTCCAGTTGCTCTTTGTCGCGCGCATCGTAGATAGCGTCACGCCAAAAAGTAAAGGCCGGATTGAGAGCCAACTGATTGGCAAAGTCATATGTGCTGAAGTAGGCCACGCCGGTGCGGATTGGTGACTTGTCAGCCAGACGACCGCGCGCGCCGACAAAAAGGATCACTCCAATCAGCGGCAGCCAGAGCAGATTGATCCATATCGGGGCCGCCTCGCGCTCGATCAACAGCCTCCGTTGCCAACGGCGCATGATCCAGATAAACAGGCCCACCACCACCACCAATAAGAGCAGGTACCGCACCACCGGGTACATCTCCCACACCATCGACAACATCATGTCGGGTGTGTCCTGCCAGGTAAGGGCCATGCCGTTGAGCCGGGCGTTGAAGAAGGAAAAAAACTCCAGGTCGATCATGTGTATGAAGAAAATCACGGCCGTCAGGGGGATGAGCAGTCCCAGATTGATTATTCGCACAAATCGGCGGCGTGAGATATCCAGGCCGGGAATGATAGACAGCACATAGAGGAACACCGTAATATAGCAGGCGATCACCAGATCGAAGCGCATACCGATCAGGAATGACTTCATGAGTACCAGGCTCGGTATATCTGCGGCGCGGTTCCATTGATGAACCAGGAGGATCAGCCGCCACAGTTCAAAGAACAAGACCAGCGTTCCCACCGTTGCCAACGCATACAACGCCGGACCCGAAAGGTACTTGCTGAGACCGGTGATCGATTTGCTTCCTGAGTTCATGACGGCCAAACATGCAGCGTGCGAAGCGGATTGTCAAGCCGCCACGGAGATTGAACGGGAAACTAAGCCGAGCCACACCCGAGGAGCAGGGTGTAACTCGGCACAGTTGGCAGAAGGCCTATATATTTAGTTTGTAGGACACTGAGGTGGCAGCGGACCGCTGTTAAACATGTAGTCGACCAGGTAGACCAGATCTGCAATGTCGACTGTCTGCTGCTGGTCGCCCACGAGGTCACCATTGACATTGGCCTCGTGCCAGCAATCCGGCTCCGCACCGGCGGTGAACATATAGTCCACCAGGTACACCAGATCGGCGATATCTA
>CBDUZQ010000101.1:0-8266 GCA_965371755.1 uncultured bacterium | reverse complement strand
AGGGCGATATAGATGCGATCGCCGGCTCTCCAGATGATACTGGCCGGTCGATTCAGACGAATCTGTTGTGGTCGCGGCCACTCATCCGGCTTGCCTTTGCCAACCACTTTTATGTGAACATGGTGACCCGGCGGACAATTGGAGAGCGTGAAACGATACTCGCGGTTTTTGTCGAAGTTCTTGGCATCCCTCAGGAATTTGTCGATGCGAGCGACATCTTCCTGTCGGTCCGGGTCGGAAGCCAGTTGTCTACGATAATCTCGCAGTTTCTTGACAGCGGCTCCCAGCAAGAAGGCGGGGTCGGTTTCCTCGGAGAGCCGTGTGGAGAACTGATCGAATTCACCGGTAGTTTTTTGATGCACGACCTCGCGCTTCTGCTCCAACTCTCTGGAGTTGACTATATCCAGCATGGCCTGACCAAGCTGCTTGACCTCCGCGCCTGGTTTGGGAGTCATGGTTGGATAGAGATCGATCTGGCGAACAATCGCAGCCCAGGCTTCGGGCGAATCAGACTGGACCAGGGCAGCCTTGAAAAGATCCCACAATTCGAGAGCCCTGGTGCTGCGAGTTTGCAGCGATGATCCCTCCGGCGCCTGAGTGTAACGGCTGACGCCGCTTTCCAGCTTGGCCGTCTCTTCTGTCGTCACCACCGTATCACCGGTCGGCGCGACTTTGGGCCATCGGGTGGAGTCACGGACGATGTTAGTCAATTGTCCGATCGACTTCGTCAACTTCTGGAGATCGACTCCCTCGCTAATTGTATTATAGTAATTGTATACATAACTTGCCTGCACGGCGAAATCCTGAAACACCCAATTGGCGAATTTCGAACGTGCATACGAGTTATAAGCCGTGCGGAGATCAAGGCGTCCTTTTTCCGGTATCTCGTGAACGCTGCCCTTGCCCTCCCAGAGCCGCCCTTCCAGGGCCGAGATGCGATTCAATTTCAGATGGAAACTGTATAGATGCGGCGCCGACCAGACGGCGGTAAAGATGAGGCTGAGCACGACCGCGTATTTGGCCAGTTTGCGGAAAGCACTCAGGCGTCGGTTGCGTATGATTGACTTCAGCAACCAATAGAATGGTTCCCTCACGCCTATCGGTTGCATCTTGTCGGGCGGTTTGTAGAGCGACCTACCTACGTCGGTGCCGATCTTGGTCGGCTCGACGCCGGTGTTCGAAGTGAAGAACACCTGAAAGTCCAGGGTGCGACCGACGATCAGCTTGAGGAAGTCCTTGAGTTTGACCAGGATGTCTCGCACCGAGCCGGCCCAGGCGGAGTTGGAGGCGATTTGGTTAGAGGCGAGGATATTCTCAAGGAACAACTCGTAATCCTCGGCCAGGAGATGCTCCTGATCGCTCCGGACCAACACCGTATGTCCCTCACCGGAGAACCCCGGCAAAACATCGGACTTGGCAACTACCAAAGCCACCGGAATCGGCAGTCGCCCGCCGGCCGGGGCCAGCATCTCGAGCATGTTGACAAACGAGGCAACATGAGCCTGGCACTGCAACTCGGCGCCGAGAACCTTGGGATCGAAAAAGAACAGAAGGCCCTGACAGCCAGACATGAAATCCCTGACCTTGTCGGCCAGTTCATGTCGCTCCTGGATTGAGACAGCTTTGCCGTTGTAATCGTAGGTGACGATCGGGATATTCTTTGAGCGATCGAGAATGGCATTGAACTGAAGGATCTTCTCACTCGGGGTGGACGGCGGAAACTGTTTGTCCTCGCGCAGGTCCACCATCGTGCCGGCACTGTCTGATGTCCCCAGCCCCCACAGCGCTCGGTAGTTGGCCAGAAACTCACCGGCTGTGATGTTGTCGGTGACCGAGAGTCCAAGGTTTTTCGATACCTTGCACTCCTCGTTGAGTACTGTGAAGTAAACTGTCTTGCCGCTGTTGCTGTGGCCAAAGACACCGATCCGCATCCCTGACGGCCAGTCGAAACCACCGCCGACTGCCGCCTTGTCTTTCCCTTTGGGAGCGGCTTTGGCGCCCTTCTTGAACAGCTTGAATATCTTAGCCGGTTTCACGATCTATCTTTTCTTTCTAATAACGGCATACTCGGTCCTCACCCGCCTCCTTGCAGCTCGGTGAGATGGTCATGCATCTGCTCCAGTCGATCCTGACGGTACTGGCTCCACTTAATCGGAACGTACAGCGCAAACAGCAGAAATAACACGATAATGATGCCATAGAAGGCGTAAGCCGGACTGCGTTGAGTCAGTGACATGCGGAAGTATCTCGAACTTGAAAAAACGCCCTTGATTTTACCGCCCAGGGTGCTAAGAAAACTCTTCACTCGCGACCAGAAACCGCCGGCTTTGATTACGTATTGCCAGTCCTTAAGGTACCAGTCGAACAGCGGACGGCGCTGGGCCATTTTGGAGAATCCTTCAATGCGATGTACGTGGAATTCCAGGGTGGAGCGGTCCCGCATGAGTTCGCGGCCGATTTGGATGCGTCGTCGCGCCAACTCCAGGAACTTCAGCGGGTCACTCAAGGCCGCAAACGCCTCCGGGTTGAGATCGGTTTTCAAGGGCTTGCCGTACGTGTTCATGTAGCGCGCTATCTCCGACAAGAAGAAAGCATTGAGCGGGAAGTTGTTGTTGAGGGCTCCACCTCGAAACAGCAGCGGCACGAGGTGGTTCTCAAAGAACGGCACATCCTGCTTGACAGCGCGAAGCCCCCGGCAGTACGTGTACGACCGGTTGGACTGACCATCGATATCCGCTTCCGCCTCAAAGAACGAAACCAGAACCTGCACCGTCAGTTGCCGCAAATCGGAACTTGTCAGCGGCGCCTGCTTTATTTTTTCGAGCAGGAATTGATCAAGCTCCACCGCCTGGTCGCGCTGCTGACGCAAAGCCTGAAAGACAGCCCCGATACCATTGTATGTCTGCAAGAAAGCCTCGGTGGCAAACTGCTGCGGGCTTTGCTCGAAACTCTCCAGATACCTGAAGATATCCTCGACGTAAGTTTTGACAGCGATACGGTCGTTCATCATCTAAAGCTCAGATCGCGTATACGATCAAATCCATTTTCGACAGGTTTGTGAATTTCTGACTATCGGCGGCGCCGCGGAAAATAAGCGTAATCTGGTTTACCGACGGTGATTTCAGCATGTCCTGAGGGTGCAGCGCTACTTTGTTGCCGTAAGTGACTACATCGATCTCCACCGGGTCGGTTTCACCAAGACCGCGAGCCTCATTCTGCCCCAGCCGCACTTGCATACTGGTCCATTGAGCGGCGTCGAACAAGTCCTTGTTCAAGAGAACAACGGTGTCACTCATGGCGCGCGCATCGGGAACATCAATCAGCAGGTAACACAGTTCACCCATAACTTCCGTTCGACAGCCACCGTAGTCAACCACGCGATAAGTCTGTCCGTGATAAGTGAGGGTGTCGGAGGCCACCGCCTGATCGCCGAGCTGATCCTTCTTGACCTGGGCCAGAAAACCGAAGACGCCACGTACCTGGCTCAGAATGTCGTCAATAGCCCGGATGTGGCCGCCGATATCACTATGATTGTAGTCGGCCAGCAGGAAGGCGTCGACCTGCGACATGAAGCGACCCACCTCGGAACTCATCTCCTTGATGAAAAAGCGTTCGTTGAGTAGATCCTTCAACCCCGGCTGAAGATTCAACAGAGTCGTGAAAGAGCGGAACAGTCTCTTGAAAAACATCACCAGGTGGATCGGATGTCCGGCGTTTTTACCGACCACGTAGCTGTCAAGTGTCGAGGACAGGTGGTATGCGAACTGATAGATAGTATCCTTGAAAGCCTGCTGCAGTTCGGTGCGCTCACCGGAGAGCGCACCACCAGCGCATACAGCTACATATGCGCGTGACGATAACGACAGGAGACTCTCGAGCCGGTTGCGATAGTCAAGACTCTTGGAGGTCAGTTGTTCGTCGGCATAAAGCGTGACACAGGGTGGGTAATAATACTCGGCTGGAGCGACGTTACCGCCGGCGAGGGATAGCTCAGCGATCTGGAGGCAGCGTCCCTCGGGTAACTTGGGCGGTGCGCCCAGTGTCAAAAGATAGTTCCCTGTCAGGTATGGCAGGCGGGGGAGATCCTCGTGGGGCTCCGGGTCGCCTACCTGCTTGCGAGCGGTCGCATCGATACCGATGTACACCGGGATTTCGTCGCCGCTGACTTCACCTTCCACATGAACAACGGTCTGATTATTTTCATTGATCTCAATCACGCCGCCATCGGGGGTCAAGGCCTGACAACGAACCACTTCCACGCGCAGACGGTTTCCCGATATCGACAGGTTCAGGCTCAAAGCTGCGTGGCCGGAGAATGACTTGCGAATCAGACCGTAGCGATCACCAACGTTGACCGCATACCAGCGGGCCAGTTCTTCAAAGTAGTTCTCCTGATCCTGCAGATGCCGTTGGGTGATCAGCATCCCATCCTGCCAGTTAACTGAATATAAGTTCAAGTCAGTCATCGTTTTGCCTTTGACATCTCAGGGTGGAATCTATGTTCGATATGTTGAAGTGTCAAGGTTATATTCCTTTCAAACTCCCACTCGCGCCGTGGCGCCGTGGCGGCTCTGCACAAAGGTTGAGTAGCCGAGAAAACTCCGACCTTGAGACGACCCAAGGCTTGAGTCACCCTCGTCCACTTTGATGCGAATCCTGCAGTCCAGGTTGGTCGGCATACAGATGTTGAGAACCCATTCCATCTTGTGTCGTTTCGGTTTTCCCGGCAGTAAATCAGCGACATCGTCAGGCATGACGTCACTGACTGTAAGGGCATAGCTGGAATCATACTCTTGAAAAGAACGCCCCATGACGAGTTCATCGCCAAGGCGGCTGTTTTTGAGGCCGAGACGACATTGCAGATCAGTCGGGACATCGTACCGGGCTGCGACATTCTCGGTGAACCGAAAACTAAAGCCGAACAGAAAGCGCAGCACCTGGGCTACAAACTCGGGGTTGCCGGCCCACAGATGAAACCCCGGCATGATAGCCGCCCACATTAGCGGCTCGCGTATGTGATCGGGCGGTTCCGGCAGGCTGAAGTTGAACAGTTTCAGATAGCGCAGCAGGTAATCGAGATTGACCAAGGCTAATGAATACTCCAGTTGCTCATGCCTGGCGACAGCGGAGTAACGTATGACTGAGCCGTCGAACGGCGCCATCAGGTGGCGGGCGTTGTCCTCCCATACGCGAGCGCCGGCCTGAGCGCCGTGCCAGCCGTAGAAAAACTGGTAGGGCAGCCAGTCGACAGCGCTGGGGAAGCCGACGTCCAGCACGATCTTAGTGCTGTCGTCGAGCGGTTTGCCGGCGGCCGGTTGCTGGCTGAGGATTTCACCCAGGTAATTCCGATGTTCGCCAACCGCTCTGATATGAATACGGTGAATATCGATCCCGAGCTTCATCAAGAGCGTCAGCGCCGTGGCGTAGTGGAAAGGGTGATGCCGGTTGGTCAGCTCCGGCATGATGCGGTGGCCGCTATTGTTCATCTCAACTCTATCTCGACAGCGAATTGTGTATTAACAGGAGCCCGGGCCTTCAAAAAGTTGGCCAGTCGGATTTTCAGAAGCCGGGTTTCATCATCACTATGAAAGTCATCCTTGCCCGCGACGACGGTCACTACGATACACCGCCGGACGCCCCTTTCGAATCGGTGCACACCGTTGTCGCAGTGAGCCTCGGTGATGCGAGGGTCGAACGAGCGCGCCCAGTTGGCGATTTCGGCGAAAGTCAGGGCGCGGTCACGACTGCGCAACCGCGAGGAGGCCTCGGATACGATCTGGTTTTCGGTCTTGGCCGGCACCGCGCCGGCTGTGGGAATGATGTTCGCGGCCGATTCGACACCGGGATGGTTTTCGTACAGTTCGGTTATTTTGTTCGCAGCGATACCGTTGGCGTCAACCCCGGCTGTAACTGTATACGTGACCTTGATAGCGTCCGGGGGGTTGTCAACTTCGGTGGTGAAATCAAACCAGAGGGTTAATTTGTCGTCGTGCTCTTCCAACGAGTAGACCCCCTGAGCCCGATCCGAAAGCACCTGATGAGTGGGGACGTATTCCCGATTGTTGGAGTCGGTGACACTGGTAATCTCAAAGATCGTTGAGATGTCATCGGGGAGTTCCAGTTCAACCAGCCGGTTCCCGCCCGTGTGCTTGAAAGAAGTCAACTCGGTTTTGTTCACGACGACGAAACAGTCGAAGTAAATGCCCAACGGTGAAAGCAGTTTCGATCTGTTGCCACCCGGCGGGAGGTCGATTCTGATCCAGAACAGGTTCTCCGATGCGGGCGGTTCCAATTCGTTCCGCCGGATCAATGATGCGAGCGTCTCTTCAGCAGGTCCGGAGTCCCAGGTGCTGCTGAATTTCTCAGGAAGCACCGCGAAGCTATCGGCCAGCGGTACGAACAAATCGGAAGTCGATCGCAGCCCGCCCCAGTCCAATGGTTGGCCGCCGTTCTGAAATATCTGTTCAAGCCCAGCGCCCAGTCCGGGACAAAAACCACTGTCTTCGTAGAACGATCCAAAGTGATTGCCCGGATACCAATAGGACCAACGCAATTGTCTCAGGGCTTCCGGGTCTGAGTCCAAAAACACCACGGCGTCGGTCAAATTGGCGCTGGGACCTTGGTACTCCACAGCCACAAACAACTGTTGCGCTTCGCTGATTTCGGCGCCACCTATCGTCGGCGCGCCGCCGGCTGGGCTGGCTGCGCCAAGGTCCACCAGTTTGTCGCCGGACCTTAAATAAACATGCTTAACCTCGGCTGCCAGTATTCTCTCGGTACGCAACGGTGAGAAGAAGAGCGTCTGTCCGCCTTCGCGTTTTTCCTTGAAGAAGAACCGGGTGTTGGGGTCTATCTCGACCGCCGGATCGGTCGGCTGACAACGCATCACCGTAAACGACGGGACCGGCCAGCGGCGGCACTCCGGCGCCAGCGATCTGATGAGCGAGGTGGTCGCCACGTCCCAGGTATGTCCGACTTTGTTGTCGATCGAGGCAAGCTGGCCGGCATACATCTGCATTAATATTCGCAGAATCGGATCCAGTCGCTCCGATGACTCCGGAATCTCAGTGTTGAATGCACGCAGTTCGCGGTGCATCTGGGCGAAAATGCGTTCGGCTGATCGAGGTTCGCGTGACTCCATATTCATCTATCCGTCAATGCTTGAGTGCTGTCAGGTGACTTGCCTGACAGTCCGTGGATTGTACTGCTTGCGTCAGGCGGGGTCGCTTGACGCCGCGTGGCCCGAAGGGCAGAATCAACAGGTTGCTTAGCCGAGGGCATAGCTGGCCTCGAATTTCATTTCCTCTTTGCCGTCCATGTAGTTGCCGGTGACCTTGACCGTCAGCCCAAGAGCGTGGGGGGAAAGATCACTGGTTAATCCGAACGACGCCGTCACGCTGTACAGCCTTTTCTCGAATTTGTCGATGGCGTTTCTCAGGCTGGCGCGGATGTCGGCCTTATTGGCCGCGTAAAGGTCGGCGTACTCCTTGTCCCATAAATCGCAACCGAAATCCGGGCTGAAGGGAATAGTGCCGAGGCGAGTGCTCAGGATGAGCCCGACCGTATCTCTGATCGAATCCTGCAATTCAGCTCTGGCCAGATAGCCTTCGCGCAGCACCAGAGGGAGTGACAGGTATTCCATCAGTTCGGTCAATTTATCTTAACAATGCCGCCCTTGATCGTGGTCATGGCGTCACCCTGAAGGGTGGCGGTTGGCGCCTTTACGGTGATCTCAGCACCACCTTTGGACTCGTGCTTGATCCCGCCCTCGCTTGAGAAATTCCCACCGGCCTTGATCTTGGTGTCCATCGAACTTTCCGCATTGATAGCGCTGCCCGACTTCAGCGTGATATCACCGCTGGTGGTTTCCAGCGTGATAGTTTTGCCCTTCATGGTGATGTCACCGTCAGTTTCTATAGTGATCTTGGGGCCGTCGGCACTCAGAGTGATGGTGTTGCCGGAGCTTTGAGTGATGCAGATGGTCTCACTGCCGCCCTTGTCGTGAAAGTAAATCTCGTTGCCGCTCTTGGTTTGGAAAATTTTCAGGTCGTTCTCGGCACCGTCGAATCCGGCACTGTGACCGACCGGAGCTTTGTCTACGCCGTTGTACAGGCTGCCCAGTACGACCGGGCGGTCGGGATCACCGTGCTCGAACGCAATCAGTACCTCATCATCGATTTCCGGCAGACAGAAAAAGCCTCGGTCGTTGCCGCGGTGGGGGGTCAGAACTCTGAGCCAATGATCCGGTTCAGCCACGCTTGTTCCG
>CBDUZQ010000100.1:0-8317 GCA_965371755.1 uncultured bacterium | reverse complement strand
AACTGAAAACAGAAATGAAAGCAACCGGTCGAATGCGCTTTGAGATGGCGCAACAGCCGCAAGGGGTCCACGGCAACGTCGAACTCCAGCGTCGTGCGACGGGCCAGCACAACCTTTGACAACTGGTCGTCGTTCACTGCCTTGAGAATTTCTTTCACGCCCGTCTGCCACGCCATGCGGTCCGGCCGATCAATGCGCCCAATCTGAGAAGGCGTCAACGGCGAGCCATCGCTGATTGTGAACGTAACATTCTTTAGCGCCCTGATTAGTTCGGCTCGTCGCTCACGATCTGTGTGAGGCGCCAGATTGCACACGAGCTGGCTTTGACCATCTTTGCGATACAGTTCAAACCTCGGCAGCACGAAACGACCCGGACCAAATCCGTTCCACTCGTTACCAGAACCGTCTTGTCCCTCGTGGAACCGGTAGCCGCCAAAGTATCTCAGCCGCTCAGAATCCGGGGCCAGCTTCTTCCGGAGGTGCGACAGTTCCGTACCGGGGATATCCTTAGGGTCGGCTTCAATCTGATCGGCCACGCCGATTCCCGCCGTTTCAAAAGCACCGGCACGGTCGGACCAGTACAGACGATCGGTCGCAGTTTGCCCTGCCAGCCATTGAAGCGGATCGATTGCAGGCAGTCCCACCGACAGACGAATCGGGCGAGACTCAGACTGTTCGACAGCGGAAACGGCAAGAGTGGACTCAATCAGTTCGGCCATAGCAGGCAAGGCCTGCGAAAACTCTGTAACCCTGATCTGTTCAGCAGTGAGAGCCATCAGTCCGTTCCGTCCGCCCGTGTATCGTGTCGCGAGTCATTAGACACTGATTCCTTCTGCCCCTGATAGATAGTCGCGACGCCAAGAGTGAGTGGATGAGCATCCACGTTGGCAAAACCGACTGCCGCGATTAACCCACAGAACTCCGATCCGTACGGGAAGTTCTCCACCGAGCGGTTGAGATGACGGTAAGCAGCGGTGTCACCGGACAAGAGCCGCCCAATCACCGGCATGACATACCGGAAGTACGCCAGGTAGCAACGGCGCAGAAATGAATTGCTCGGCAGTGAAAACTCAAGCACCAGCAGACGGCCACCCGGCTTGAGGACTCTATGAAACTCGCGCAGCCCTCCGATCGTGTCCGTAAAATTGCGGATACCAAAAGCTATCGTGACAGCATCGAAACTACCGCCTTCAAAGGGCATAGCCGCACCGTCGGCGCGCACCAGCGACAGCTTCTTGCTTTGTCCGCCTCCATGTAGTTTTGCCTGACCAATCCGGAGCATCCCCTCAGCCATATCCAGCCCGACCCCCAGTTCAATGCGGTCACAATGCTGCACCAGAGATACTAACGAATCGGCTGTACCGGTGGCCACGTCCAGAACGTGAAGATTCTTTGCTGCCGGTAAACACTCGGCCATCCGTCGCCGCCAGGTCACATCGCACCGGAGCGAGAGCAACCTGTTCAGAAAATCGTAACGATGGGCAATCCGGTCGAACATCCGCGCATTGTCACGCTGTCTGGCAGCGGTCGATTCATCCACGGATTTTCGGCTTATATTGGTCGATTCCTTCTTGGGCACAGTATGAGATTTTGCTTCCATATTTCGACTCACCTGGGGATACAACAGGCCATCCCACAGAGCGGGGTCAATATACCGATTTCAGCATCGAATACAAGTACCCGTTTGTTCAGGCATAATTCTGCGCGGCAGCCGGTCTCTCACCGCTCGGCCAAATGCATCTTGCAAGTACCGATTCGCTTTTGTACAATAGGAGTTGTTGGAATAGAACATATCATTGAACGAAAGCGTAGATAGGAGACAATAATGTTCACGAAAATTGATGAATTCACCGAGGCCTGGGGAAAAACCTCTACCAACACCTTGAAGATGCTGCACGCGCTGACCGATGAGTCGCTGAACCAGGCGGTGGCCGACGACCATCGGACGCTGGGGCGAATCGCCTGGCATATCACTATGACCATCCCGGAAATGGCCGAACAGATGGGTCTTGATTTCGGCGGCATCAAATGGGAACAACCTGTACCCAAGACTGCCCAGGAAATCGTCGACACCTATTTGAAACTGGCCAAGACACTAATCGATCGCGTCAAGCTGGACTGGGATGACGATGTCCTGACCTCAGAGGTCGACATGTACGGCGAGAAGTGGTTGCGCGGGTTCGGACTGCGGGCGCTGGTTGAGCACGAGATCCATCATCGCGGCCAGATGACGGTGCTGATGCGGCAGGCGGGCATTAGGGTGCCGGGACTGTACGGCCCAGCCAAAGAAGACTGGGCGGCTTTCGGCCAGGACGAGCCGCCGGTATAGAGCGCGGTTGTGAAGCACAGCTAATAGACGACCAACAATGCGGCCGCCCCTGCATCAGCAGAGGCGGCCGTTTTGTCAGCACAGTACTATCGCTATCGCCGATTAGATAGGCGATGCTTATTGCGGACAGTCAGCACAGTCACAACGACAGGGTGGCGGGCCACCGGTGAACATATAGTCGACAACCCATACGAGGTCACTGATGTCAATGACGCCGTCACAGTTCATGTCCGCCTCGTCAAAGCACGGTGGCTCCGGGCCACCGTTGAACATGTAATCGACTATGAACACCAGATCGGAGATATCGATCTGATCTGCAGGATCCATGTCGATGTTACCTCGCAACTCACCGATGCAACAGGTCGTCGGCGGCGCCGGCGTTGAGATGACGTCGGTCTCGATGGCCACAACATGATACTCCTGAACCGTACCTGCATCCGGTCCGGTCAGGACACGGAAAGCTATGTTGTCGCAGGAATCCAGATAGCCGCTGCCGTTGTCTTCCCACCATTCCACTTCGTGCATGGTACAGTATTCGGGCCAGACTTCATGCCACAAATCACCCTCCTCCGGGATGATCGGGTCCATATCGGGTCGTCCGTACCAGAAGTCGAGGTAGGTTGTGTCCCCCTGTTTGCCGACCGCCACAACTGTGATTGTGGCCGTCACTTCCTCGATGTGCTCGCGGGAGGGTTCCTCGACCATTTCGCTGAAGAACGTTACATAGTCACCATATCCGAACCAGTCGTCGCCGTTGTCCTCCCAATCGATAATGGCCCACCAGGTGCAGTAGTTAGGATGCTTTTCATGCCAGACGCGACCGACGGGACTTCCTTCCTGCGGCGTGTAGCCGTCCTCAGAGTTACGATTAGTGCCTAGGGTCGGAACCACTTTGGGGCACTCGACAACGGCGTAGCGGAATGATGAACCGTCGAAGAACCCAGGACTGCCTTCGAACGTGTTGGTGGCAGGATCGTAGGTGATCTTGTCTACGGCCGGGCCACTGCCAGGCTTGCCCTGTTCTTTGTCATGAGCGACCTCAATCTCATACTTGCCATCGCCGAGATCAGTGATGCTCACGATAGCGGCCGTGTGCCAGTCACCCTGAAGTTCGACATCCTGGCCGGCATCGATCTCAGCAGCCAGTTTTGACAAGTCGGTGATCTTGTCGGTGGTAACCGGAATCTTGTTCTTCTCCAAATACCTTTTCTTCAATATCCACCAGGTGTCGCGCGGACATCCCCAGCCTTCGACGAAGCCGCACGCCGTATCCATCTTGCCAATGGAAAGGTCAGCCTCGTCCATATCCATGTTGTGCTTGTCGTTCAAGAACTTGAGACTATTCGATACCGCCGTTGGCGCGCACTCGAATCTCTCGCAATCCTGATTGGGGAACTTCTTATGGGAATGCTTGGTGGGATCAGGCACCTCGCCGGCCTTTGCCCGCCTGGCCGGCAGCAGCGCATAAATCGGCACTCCTCCGGCGCCTCTGTTAAGGACACTCTTGCGGTTTGCGACTACCGTTATGCCGGTTTCGGCCGGCGGGCCACTTACTGCGCTACTGGTTAGCGAATAGCCGTAGTTAATGTACGTGATCGTACTCCCGGCGGGTACGCCAAGGTCGAAGGCAATACATCGCGTCTTCGACCCCTCGTCGGCAGTAGGTGGCCAGATCGGCATGTTCTCAACCTGCCAACTGCCGTTGACCGTCACGTTAAGATAGACCAGGCCGGTGTCAGCTTGCGGCGTAAGCGTAAGATCCAGTTCGCCCCAATCCAAATCAGTGTAGAGGATATCATCGAGCATTAGATCAAGCTGGTAGAAATGCAACGTCGTTTCGTGATCGGCGGGGGACTCGGAGAGGGCGAAGTCGACCTTCTGATTAGTTGAACCGAACGTCATGGTGCCGTCATCGAGCGTATCCACCCACTGGAACCACTCCTGGAGACCCAGCGTATCGCCCGGATCATCATCCGTCTGCAGGGCATCGTGCTTGACCATCAGCCAGGGCCGACCGTTGGTCTTACCGGCGCCGAACACACGAACCGCGTGTCCGCCGCGACGAAGGCCGGCGTTGTTGTAGTAGCCGTAGATCAACTCGACATCCTCGCCGTCCTCTATCTGCTGATAGATCCAATCCCAACTAACCCGGCCATTCGGCGCCGTCTCGTTGGCGGAAGTGACACTGCTATCCGAGGCCAAGTGAACGGTCGCTGAATCAAGCCAGCCACGACGCACAATAGCGGTATCCACCTGGTGCCTGTTGACTATCGTGTTTTCCAGTCCGTTATCCTTCAGGTATTTGAGCTTGCCCTGGAGCATTTTCCTGAAACTGACGCCGCTCCCGTGAGCGCGATCCGTCACTGCTCGTTCCATGGCCTCACCAAGCTGCCCCACCAGTGAGGTATCCCCGCGAAGCCCGGGAACATGAGGCTGGTCAATGGTTATGCTGGGATAGGTGTTCTCCAGCCACTGCAGGCTGTTGGCCACCGACATGGGGACGCACTGATTGCACGCCGCCTGAACGTTTTCACCGGGCAGGTTCTTCCAGACCCACTCGTACGTCTCGCCGATGGGATCAAACAATCCCGGCGGCATGATAGTCGGAATGATATCGTTCGACTCACCATCAATAGAGACACCCTCGGCGTTGAAGCCTCTAGCTCCGATTGGATAGAGGACCGGCGTTCCCCCCAGTATGTCAGTCAGCGGAGCCAGAGTGATTTGGATATCGATAGGAAGCTCGGTGATATTGGTGCCAGGCGGAATACGCAGGCCGAAATAGGTCTTGATAAAGTCCGCCAGCAGAGAATCTATAATAAGGTTCTGGATCGCCCACTCACCGTCGACCACGGCGTTGAGATACAGCCGATCCGCTCCCTGATCAGCCAGAAGCGTGTTGACGTCAACCTCGATACCGCCCCATTCGGAGTTGTACTGAGTGGCATTGTCGTACAGAAAGTCGATTTGGTTTATTGTCACACCCGGCAGAGTTTGGTAGTGGCTTGTGACCCGTACAACAAGGATACAGTCAGCACCTTCTAACCCATCGGAGACCTCAACAGTGAATGTGTAATCGATTCCTTCGTCTAAGGCATCACTCTCGAAGGTGAACTCGCCGTCACCGATAATAGAATAGGGGCCGACCGGCGTGGGGTCGACACCGATAATGGCAAAGGTGCTGGGATCACAATCCATATTATCGACCACGAACTGGTAGATCAAGTCGTCGCCAGCCATCACCGAAGCGGTATCCGGACACGGCGACACAAACACCGGCGGCTCATTAGTGAAGACCAGATCGGTGAGGACTGTGTCACAGCCGAAATTATCATCGCACACTTCAACCACAATTTGATGCGACATCCCGACATCGCCGATCGAGGGTTGGTAAACCCACACACCGGTAGGGCCTTCGATAGTGCCCGGGCCGGCAAGCAAGTTGAACCATAACGGATCGCCTTCAGGATCCGTCGCATCGTAATCATAATATGCCATATCACAATGGCTAAACTCCATGAAACCGGGGTTGTTAGTGATCACAGGAGGTTGGTTGGCCAGGACCTCGACTAGTAGAATGCAATACTCCTCGTCCAGACCATCACTCACAGCAACGGTGAACTCATAGATGAATCCTCCGTCGGCAGGGTCAGTATTGAACACAAACAGGCCGCTGCCGTCTATGACGTACGTACCGACCGGAGGAGGATCAACGTTAACAATATAGAAGACGATCGGATCGCAATCGACCGGATCGGCAGTGAACTGGTAGTCTACGCTAAGGCCTGCCTGAACCGTGATCTCGTCCGGACAAGGCGACACAAACACCGGCGGCTCGTTAGTGAAAGTAAGGTTGCACATCTCTTCGGGTCCGCAGCCGAACTCGTCACAGGCACGGACCACTAGTTCATGCGCGTACTCAACATCGGCCAGGGATGGCATATAATCCCACTCTCCCGTTGAGGTGTTGATCGTCCCCGGTCCTGAAAGTAATTCAAACCAGAATGGATCACCCTCTTGATCAAAGGCCTCGAAATCGTAGTAAGCCGGCACGCAATGATCGAAAACCAGGGAGAAGGGGTTGTTAGTGATTACCGGCGGATTATTCAGCGGATCCCAGATTTCCCAGCAGTGTGGCCCATCCCAACTGGGTATGACATTGCCTCCGCCCTCCATGCCCCACAGCCAAGACCCGCCTGGCGGAAACCAGGCTGAATCCAGACACAGGTGTCGTCCTACATCCTCGGGATACACCTCGGTCTCGATATAGAGTATCACCTCGTCATAACCGGGTGGAAAACCGCCCGAAAAGGCAATGGCCCCCATGGAAACGGTGTCGGCCCCTGAGCCGGTCACGCTGTAGGAGTTGAGAAAGATACCGAGGTTGAAATAACTCGGCCAGCCAAGGTTGGCTGTATCCAATGTGATCGGCCGCCACGAAGCTCCGTCAGGCGAGTAAACTTGAAATCCGTGCTGGAGCCCGATTATCGCCGAACTCTGATCGTTAAATAGCCCGATGTGGAATCTAACGTCGGTTTCAACTCTTATCTGGGTCTCAGTAGAGCCGAGACCATCGACGTGGTCAAGATAGATGCCGGCCTGGACAGGAGCACACATCCCTGCCACAAGCGCCACGAGCACAAATAGCAAACGCTTTTTCATGAGTTTTCCTCCGGTTATGGCACATGACGGAAGTATGAAATATATATGAGAACATACCCTCCACGCTTGACGGTGTCAAGCGAAAAGCACTTGTAGACGCGGTGTTCAGGGGGCGGGCAGGTTACGTGAAAAGATCGAAAATATGTCGTAATGGTCACTGGTGTACAACTATGGCAATCCGATAGAAGCTCCATCTCTGTACTCAAGAATTCGACCGGATCGACCGAAAACATGGAATAGCAAGACGATTTTGGCCGCCACCCACCCGGTAGGTGTTCCGGCCACAGCTTACAAGGAGAGTATAATGACCAACACAATCAAAAGGAACAATTGGTCGCGTTTCTGCCGCAAATTTAGCACCAGTAATCAATTCTGCGAGGCTGAAGTCCAACTGATGGGATCGACCGCTGAGCCAGGCAATGCACCATGCCGGTTCTCATTTGTAGGGATGGCCCTTAAGAAAGAGGGTCGGTTGATCGACGGCGTTCAACTGTTTAGCGCCACCGCAGATGCCCAGCCAGTCGCTGCGCCGATCGTAACGATCACCAATCCAAACGAGATATTGGTTGAACGCGATCGAGACGGTGCTGATCGACGGGTAACAATCCGATCAGCGGACGGCACGGAAGCTACGGTCGTAATACTCGACAGTTCCGATGCTGACAGCCGACGAGAACTGGTCGAAAGAACCGCCTACTCAGTATACGAAAGCCGTGGTTACTCTCACGGAGACGACCAACACGACTGGCTGGAAGCGGAACGACGGCTCAATCAGACAGCGTCTGTTTTTGTGTAGAAGATCGACGATCTACTCGGCGCCGGCTTAGCCCTTAACCACCCCCAGTGGGCGGAGTCGGGCCACCTTGCGCGCTAACCCTGATTTGTCCGATACGTCGACCACGTTGTCGATGTCTTTGTACGCGCCGGGCGCTTCCTCACTGATGAGGCGACGGTTTTTGGCCCGCAGATAGATCCCCGCCTGTTCCAACTGCCCGACCACCTTCTCCACCGGGTATCGCTTGATGGCGGCATGACGTGACATCAGCCGTCCGGCACCATGACAACTGGAACCGAACGCTTCGCTCATAGCGTGCTCCGTCCCCACCAGCAGATAGCTGGCCGTGCCCATATCACCAGGGATCAACACCGGTTGGCCGACATGGCGATACTGATCGGGCACTGCCGGGTGGCCCGGACCGAAAGCGCGGGTGGCCCCCTTGCGGTGCACGTACAGATCGCGCCGACCGGTCGGAGTGTCGTGCTGTTCAAGTTTGGCGATGTTGTGCGCGATGTCGTAAATCTGTCGTAGCCCGATTTGCTCCGCGC
>CBDUZQ010000099.1:0-8370 GCA_965371755.1 uncultured bacterium | reverse complement strand
GCTTGCACCCCCCGTATTACCGCGGCTGCTGGCACGGAGTTAGCCGGTGCTTCCTCTGTGGGTACCGTCAGGCATCAGGCAGTTACTCCTGATGTTGTTCTTCCCCACTGACAGGGTTTTACACACCAAGATGCTTCATCACCCACGCGGCGTTGCTGCGTCAGACTTTCGTCCATTGCGCAATATTCCCTACTGCTGCCTCCCGTAGGAGTCTGGGCCGTATCTCAGTCCCAGTGTGGCCGATCACCCTCTCAGGCCGGCTACCCATCGGAGCCTTGGTGGGCCGTTACCTCACCAACAAGCTAATGGGGCGCGGGCTCATCCTCAAACAGCAGATTGCTCCACCTTTGACCACTGGATGATGCCATCCCGTGGTGTTATCCGGTATTAGACCCCCTTTCGAAGGATTATCCCAGATTTGAGGGCAGATTGCCCACGTGTTACTCACCCGTTCGCCACTTTACCGGCCCGGCCGAAGCCAGGCTTTCTCGTTCGACTTGCATGTATTAAGCACGCCGCCAGCGTTCGTTCTGAGCCAGGATCAAACTCTCCATAAATATTATTATGAATTATTATCTAATCCTGACGCAAACTTTACGTTTGCATCGTTCATGATTCAATTGATTAACAGAGTCTCAAAGTTTCTAAAAACATTGGACCCGCGACACGAAAACAAGATTGGCTAATCTTGTCTTCAGCACGACTATTTAGTTGTCAAAGAGCGTTCGATTCCATGGCCTGCTCATCACAGGCAGGCGTCCAAAATACAGATTCGCTTTGCAATGTCAAGACATTTCTTTCAAATGTTTGACAAAGATTCACTTTTTTATCGACGCCAGATTAACGTGGTTCGACAGCCGATTTCCGGCTCAAACTCCACGCACCCCTCCACCCGGATACATCGGCAATTTAATATACGACTTTAGCTTAACGATGTCAAGCGAAGGTCGCAGGTTTTTCTTCAGTCCGCCAGGGCCACTGCCCTGCGCTCTGTGATAACAGTGGAACAACGCCAAGGTTCCCGGGGCTCCGTAGGGTGGGTCCGTCTACGGACCCGCCACATACCGGGACAAGTCCCGTTGGTCGGAACCCCCTTGTGGGTTCCGACCTACTGACCTACATTGACCAAAACCGATTGACAAAATCCATGTTTCTGTCGATATTGTTATTGCGAACGGGGAAAACTATTGCGGGCAGTTTTGATGGATAGGCCTAAGCGCCATCTGAACAGGCTTAGAACGCTGTGAGGAGAAAAAGTTGTGTGTCATCTGACCAAACGGCTTTTGACGGTGCTGCTGTTAGCGTTGGCGCTGAATCAGTGCAGTGATAAACGCCCTACTAACTCCGGCGGTGACTACATCGACACACTGACCTTTGTGGAAACGCCCACCGACGATTTCGAAGCAGAGACAGCTGCTTATGTTCTGAGCGGCACCCGCCTTGCGCCGTTGTACCTATTTGAAAAGATCAAGAACGAACTCGAATTGATCCGAGCCCAGCATGATTCTGTGCCAGGTGTGAATGTAGAGTACACTCCATATCACTTCACTAGTGTGCTGGGAGTGCAATTCGACTCTATCACCACTGACTCTATCCGCGCCGGCACCTACCATGCTTGGGATAGCCTGAATGCCCTTTATAGATTAGATAGTCTTCACAATTGGTGGAGGGATTATATCGATCTGTACTTCGAGGGCAATCAGAACCCAACGGCGTTGTACTATCTTTACAAGGACTTGCCCGGTCTGCTGGGCGCAGGAAGATGGCCCAAGGGCGGAGACTGGCCGATGTTGCTTTTGAGAATGGAGGGGCAGAAGATCAAGTACTTCTTCAGAGAAGCGTGGGGGGACTGCCCAGCGGGATGTATATACTCGCGGTTCAACTACTTCACAGTCTCGGCCGGTACGTCGACGTTTCACGGCTCCTTTGATGATTTCCCGATTGACAGCACCAAACCATACCCTTCGTGGGTCGATACTGCCTTGCAGGTCCACCGTGACTATTACGGAAATCCGCTATAGCTGCACGATACATCACAGAAAATCGTAGAGCAGGACCGCCTCTGGTCCTGCCGTTTCCCGATGGACGGGTGGCCCGTGGGCTTGCCCCGGGTTTCCAGTCCCGTAGGTCGGAACCCCCTTGTGGGTTCCGACTCTCAAGTTACTCACCAGAGTCCTGTGTCGGGAGCCCTGAGTTCTTAACATGTTGTCGGAACCTCGTCCGTCGACTCCGCTCCGGACGACCCCTTCGGGGCAGGGGTTCCAACCTACGAAGCTGAAGACCACTCACAAGAACACCACCAAGTCCTCCCAAAACACACCGGCAGCATCGTCAATAAAGGACCGGCCAATGATCCCAACAGAAACAAGACCGCCGCCTGTAACACCGCCAACTCCTGCTCAATTCGTAATCACCATCGAGTCTATTATCCGAAGTAAAAAATGCACAAAACGAACCCATTCATGCTGGGCGTCAGGTCTCCAAGAGCGGAGAGACCTGACCTACAAGATTGGCCCAGAGATGCAGCGCGCGGAGCGCGAAAAACACGGCTTGACCGTGTGGGCGGCAGACCCCCCGGTCTGCCCCTGCTTCGACTGCGCTCAGCATGACATGCACCGGCGCACGGGGACTTCCACCGCGCACGAAATCCTTGCGATCCTGACAAAACGTCATCCTGAGCGGAGTCGAAGGGTGACGTACCTTCTGGGCGGACACTTACTTGCCGTCGTCAGGCAGTTCGTAGAAGTACTTGATATAATTCCAGGCGTCGATGGCTTTGTCGGCATAGACGAAGAGTTCGACATCCTCAGGTGCGATGGTTCCCTCATGCACCAGGTAGTCGAAGTCGATCAAATTACGCCAGAATTTCTCACCGAAAAGAATTATCGGCAGCGGTTTGAGCTTGTGAGTTTGTACCAGCGTGAGCGCCTCGAATAGTTCGTCGAGAGTACCGAAGCCGCCGGGAAAAGCTACTAGCGCTTTGGCGCGCAGCATGAAGTGCATCTTGCGAACAGCGAAGTAGTGAAACTGGAAACACAATTCCGGCGTGATATACGGATTCGGCTCCTGTTCCAACGGCAGAGTGATGTTCATGCCGATAGTCTTGGCGGCGTTGTCGAAGGCGCCCCGATTGGCTGCTTCCATCACACCGGGTCCCCCACCGGTTATGATTACGAACTCGTGGTCATGGTTGAGTTGGCTTTCCCTCGAGACCAGCCGTCCGAATTCTCTGGCCTCGTCATAATAATGCGACTTGGCGAGGATGTTGCGAGCGATCCGCAACTGTTTTTTAAGCGATGCATCATTCGGTTTACGTCGTAAGCGGGTTTCAATCTTCTTGACGGCCGCAGTGGCCTCTTTCGGCTCCACGATTCGGGTACCACCAAAGACGACAATAGTAGACCGAATCTTCTCCTGCTGCAGAATGACCTCCGGTTTCATCATCTCTACTTGTAACCGGAACGGTCGCGAAGAGTCCAGCGCCATGAAATCGTCGTCGTAGTAGGCGACCTTATAGGCGGGTGAGCGTTTCAACCGGGTCACCAATTGAGCTTTATTGGGCGAAGGCTTTTTTGTCATATTGTCATTGCATCCTATGTCGTGTGGTTCATACAGCGTCGTGTTGAATGAATCTCAATTCAGGAGGTCACCGGATCTTTGTAGTGCTTCTCGAGGGACACCGAAGAGGACACCCCGAGACAGATGCCGAGTGATTGTGCCGCTTTTACCAGTGGGTGATCCGGGGTAACAGTGCGTATCCTCCCGGCCACGTCCTCAAGGGGTACCGCTACCATCTGCTGGTTTTGCAGACCGACCATTATGCCGGTCTGCCCGCGGATCACCATGTGAACCGCCTCGACCCCGTAGCGAGTAGCCAGAAGGCGATCAAAGGGGCTGGGCGAACCGCCGCGCAAAAGATGTCCGAGGATAGTTACGCGACACTCGATATTGATCAGCCCCTCGACCTGTGTCGCTACCTGATGCGAGACGCCGCCGAGCCGTATGGCATCGGGGGAGTTGGCGATGGTTCGCGCCACCGTCATCTCCCCTCCGACCGGACGAGAACCCTCACCAACCACCACGATTGAGAAAGTCTTACCGCGGGCATTACGGGTTCGCACGGCGTCGCAGATAGCGTCGATATCGTACGGAAACTCCGGCATCAGCACGATGTCGCCGCCACCCGCCAAACCGGCGCAGAGGGCCAGCCACCCGGCGTAACGGCCCATCACCTCGACAATCATCACCCGATGGTGCGATTGCGCCGTGGTATGAATTTTGTCCACGGCATCGGTTGCGGTCACGCAGGCGGAGTCGAAACCGAAGGTCACTTCGGTACCGAAAAGATCATTGTCGATAGTCTTGGGTACGCCGACGATGGGCAGTCCTTCCTTGGCCATCCGGGCCGAAGCGGCCATGGTACCGTCACCGCCGATGGCGATCAGCGCATCCAGGCCGAGCGACTCGAAATTGCGTACCGCCTGACTGGAACGATCCAGAAAAATGTACTCCTCGCCCTGGAGCACTGGAAAATGGAACGGGTCGGCCCGGTTTGAGGTGCCCAGAATGGTGCCGCCTCGGGCAAGTATGCCGGAGGCATCATCGATGTCTATTTGACGATAGCGGTTTTCGATCAGACCCTCGTAGCCGTCGGAGAACCCGATCACTTCGAGGTCGTAGTCGTTGTGCGCCGTCTTGACAATTGCTCTGATCGCAGCATTGAGACCGGGGCAGTCACCACCACCGGTGAGAACGCCGATTCTTCTTATCTCTTTACTCATGATCGCAATTTACCTCATCCAGTCGCCCTTGAAAACCAAAATCTTACCGGGTAGCTCCCAGGTAAGTACATTGTCTTTTTCGGCACAATTCTCCGCGCCTTGAAGTTCTCCCCATTGACCACCAACTGGTTACGTACCTATTGCGGATAAAATTCTTGTTGTTTTGGGCGATAAATGATAGTAGCAAGGATGGTTGTGATACAAACCAAATGACAACAAAAGGAATCGGATGCGGGTAAAACAGTTTTTGGTCTTGCCTCAACTGCCGAAACGAATCCTGGCTCTCCAGGAATTAGCGCAGAATCTCTGGTACTCATGGAATTGGGATCTGGTCAAGCTGTTCATACGGCTCGACCCGGAGATGTGGGAAGCGTGCTATCAGAATCCAGTCAAGATGCTTTCCCGGTTGCCACAGGAAAAACTGGAAAAGGCGGCTCAGGACGATGGTTTTGTGGCCAGTATTGACCGCGTGCACCAGAAATATCGCGACTATCTCGAGCGAAAAAAATGGTTCGACCAGAACTTCGGGGACCTAAACGGCAGCCGCCTGGCTTACTTTTCTTTGGAGTACGGTCTCGACACCGGGCTGCCGGTTTACTCCGGTGGTTTGGGTGTGCTGTCGGGTGACACTCTGAAGTCTGCCTCCGACTTGGGGCTGCCGACGGTTGCCGTCGGGCTGCTGTACCGGTACGGCTATTTTCGCCAGTTTCTCTCCAGCGACGGCTGGCAGCAGGAACGGTACGAAGAAAACGATTGGTATCACATGCCGGTGCAGTTGGTCAAAGTCGAAAACGATCAGCCACTCAGGATCGGTGTTGAGATTGACGGTACACCGGTGCAGGTTCAGGTTTGGAAAGTGATGGTCGGTGTCACGCCTTTGTTCCTGCTCGATACCAACATTCCGGAAAACTCGTCCAAGTGTCGCGAGATCACTTCGGTGCTATACGGCGGCGACAAAGACACCCGCATCCGGCAGGAAATTATCCTGGGAATCGGTGGCGTGCGGGCGCTTCGGGCCATGGGACTCCAGATCGACGCTTATCATCTCAACGAAGGACATTCCTGGTTCTTGACGCTGGAGCGCATCCGGCGTTTGATGCAGGAGGAGCATCTCAGTTTCGCCGAAGCATCTCAGTATGTCTGGTCGACCACGGTCTTCACTACCCATACACCGGTGCCGGCCGGCAACGAACGGTTCGACCCGGTGCTGGTACATCGTTACCTGGGCAAGTTCATTTCTGATTTGGGCATCAGTTGGAAGGAATTCCTGGCCCTGGGCCGCGTCTTCCCCAATGACGAAACGGAACCGTTCTGTATGACGGTGGCGGCGCTGAAGCTGGCTGCTTTCGCCAACGGCGTGTCCGAACTCCACGGCCAGATATCACGTCAGATGTGGCACAACATCTGGCCCGATCTGCCGACTGAGGAAATCCCGATCCGGGCCATCACCAACGGCGTGCATCCATCGTCCTGGATTTCCCACGACCTGAATGAACTGTACGAAAGCTACTTCGGCCCCCACTACCGCGAAAAGCCGGGCGATCTGAGCACCTGGAAACTGGTCCATCGTATCCCCGATGCTGAATTGTGGCGCATTCACAACCGTCGACGGGAACGACTCGTTTTCTTTGCGCGCAAACGCCTCAACCAACAATTGATACGTCGCGGCGCCTCACAAATGGTCATCCAGCGGGCCGATCAGTTGCTTGATCCACAGATACTGACGATTGGCTTTGCCCGTCGCTTCTCGACCTACAAGCGCGGCAATCTGATCTTCTCCGATCTGGACCGCCTCGACAAAATTCTCAATAACGAGGCTCGTCCGGTGCAGATCCTAATCTCGGGTAAGGCGCATCCTCTGGATACCCCCGGGAAGGAAATTATCAAGCAGATGGTTGCGTACACCTCCGAAGAACGGTTCAGACATCGGATCATCTTCCTGGAAGACTACGATATCAATGTCGCCCGTTATCTCGTGCAGGGTTGTGATGTCTGGCTGAACAATCCGCGGCGACCGCAGGAAGCCTCCGGCACCTCCGGCATGAAGGCGGCCTTGAACGGCGCACTGAACCTGTCCATCCTCGACGGCTGGTGGGTTGAGGGATACGACGACACGACCGGATTCAAGATCGGCAATGGCGAGGAGTACGACAACGTCGAGACACAGGATCATTTTGACGCCGAGATGTTGTACAACACGCTGGAGCGTGAAGTCGTCCCGCTATTTTATGAACGTAGTGAAATCGGCCTGCCGATGCAGTGGCTTTCCAAGATGAAAGCAACCATCCAGATGGCCGGGGAGCGATTCTCCAGCCAGCGGATGCTCAAGGACTATACAAGACATTTCTATCTGCCGGCGATCGAGGCCGGGCGCAAAATGCGTCAGGACCAGCATCAGCTCACCCGCGAGACTACCAACTGGGTTAGTCGGGTTGGTAGTAGTTGGGACAAGATCGATATCAGGAATGTCGACATTCCCGACTTGGGGGCGACGCTTTATGTCGGCCAGAAATTCCCAATTACCATCGAAGTTTTCCTGGGCGAAATCGGTCCGGATGATGTTGAAGTACAGATTGTCTCGGGTCGTCTGAATTCACAGGAGCAGATCAAGGACTTCCAACCGGCGGAGGCCCAGCCGGCCAACGGCGGGCAGCCGTCCAATGACGGAGTTTACGCTTTCACCGGTGAGGTCACCTGCAGCGAGTCGGGAAGGTTTGGCGTCACCGCCCGCATCATCCCCAAGAACGAGAACATGCCTCACCCGTTCAAACCGAAACTTATCAGTTGGTGGTAGATTCTGATGGACGGGTGGCCCGGACGTTCGTCCGGGTTTCGTGGCGAACATCTCGGGAAAAGATATCCGGACCCAAAGGGACTTGTTGAAAACATCACTATAGAGAAGTAGGGCGGGTCCGTCTTCGAACCCGCCAAATCGTCAGGACCACAATCCGCCGCGGCGGACTGACCTACGAAGACAGGCTTCGCAATCACCACCGATCCTGTTAAGCGAAGATGAAATTCCACAAAACGAACCCATTTTACCGCCGTGCTTGCCACCCTTCGACTCCGCTCAGGGTGAAGTTCTGCCGCTCAGGGTGACGTCATGCCGCTCAGGCCGGGTGGCCCATCCGCTTGCGGTGGGTTTCCAGACCGGAGCTACGATCCAGGATGGAATGTTAGGCAAGTGATGGAATAGGGCCAGCTTCTGGTCTAGCTCGGGGATTCTTCTAATCCCAGGGCAAGCCCTGGGGCACCCGACCGGTTTTGGCACCCGCAATTACACCGGTAATTCCACGCAAAATGCGGCTGGACATTCTTCTGCAAAGGACGATTCCTATGACCATCAACCAAACGATTTATCTTGTCGGACCCGCCAAATCGTCAGGACCACAATCCGCCGCGGCGGACTGACCTACGAAGACTTTGCCGCTCAGGGTGAAATGTGTAGATGGTGCATAATTCAAGAACACGGCTTGACTGTGCGGTAATGGTGGTGGGGGGAGGATTCGAACCTCCGAAGGCTTCGCCGACAGATTTACAGTCTGTTCCCTTTGGCCACTCGGGAACCCCACCACAAGCAAATGTCGTT
>CBDUZQ010000098.1:0-8392 GCA_965371755.1 uncultured bacterium | reverse complement strand
CCGGAGTGGATTCTCAAGCTCTGGGCGTATCTTCATCCTATACGATTGTACTACATAAACTGCGCATATTTGCAGTGTCTCCTTTATGATGTGATATGCGACGGCCGATGTTTTTCGCAGATCGGCGCACCCAACTCATTGTGGTATGAACAGGGCCGTGAAATCCTGAAAAAAGTGCGCTATGATACAGGGCCACAGGCTGCGAGTACGAAGGTACAGCAGAGCGAACATCATACCATAGATGGAGAGCAATATCAGTCCCGGCCAGCCCTGATAGGCGTGGCAAATACCGAACGTCAGCGATGACACTACCACCGGCATCACCCACGTTTTGGTCTTGCCGAGAATGCGCAGTCGTGTTATTAGGTAGCCCCTGAAAGCTATCTCTTCGCAGAAGCCGGCTGTTGCTGATACCACCACCCAGACGATTCTCCCGGCCGTGTCCTGGGGAATCAGCAATGCGATTTCCCCGGGCATCGGCAGGCCTACTTGGGCCAGGAACCAGGCCAGCCCGGCGAGGATCACATTGGCCACTAACAGGAAAGAAATGGCCCAGGCGAAGTCGACAGCCCGGAGCGGTTTCAGCCCGACGCCGAGCAGCCCTGTCTGTTCTCGGAAGGTGGCCACAAACAGCACCAGAAACAGTAGCCATTGCATCATGATCGTTGCCACCAGTGTGAAAAGCAGAACAGTGTCGTCAAGCAGTACTTCGAGGTCTTCCGGGTCGCCAGCGAAGACCACCGACAAAACGGGGTAGACCACAAGCAACAGGAACAGCACTACCCAGGTGGCTCTGGAACGGCGAAAGTCGCCGTTATCCGACCAGCGCAGGAACCGAGTGAAAGCGTTGTCGCTGGTGTCGCTGGGGATCTCAGCGTTGTATATGGGGATTCGCTCGTAGTCGGGAGTGTCCAGATCAACCTCTCAGGCGCCATTTCTTCCGGTTATCAACGTCCATCTGAAGTTAGGCACTGGATGGAGGCAAAGCGAGCGAAAAATCCACCCTGACACCAACTAAGCGGCATAATGTGACTCATGTGATACCCTATGGTGATCACAGTCTGTTAGTCATGTGAGACCGATGTGGTAGCCTTCATACCGGGATCGTTGTTTCTTGATGACGCAGAACCCGGCAACCAACAACGTGGAACGAGAAAGGGGAATGATGCCCAGCAACCGAATAGTGTACCAGGACTGGATCGTCGAGATCGGTCACGATCCGGACACAAGGGTGGTGCCCACGGGCGGTGATCTGTTCCGTTCCGATTTCATATCGCTTGATCACCCGGCAGCGGCAGGTTTGTCCGGCGCCGATGCCTTGACAACTCGCTTTGAACGCCGAGAGTTGATCCGTCGGAGTGTTTCCGAGGCTTTGAACAACCTCGATGATGACGAGCGTGAGTTCGTGATCCGGTTTCATTTCATGGGGGAGAGTTATCGCCGCATTGCCGAGAAGTCCGGGCGCAGCATTCACAAACTGGAGGCGCTTCACAAACGCAGCCTCAGGAAGCTTCGGAAGCAACTTGCTGCGTTTGTGCATGAGACTTACGGGCTTGACAGCGAGGTGATACCTGACTGTCCCATATGTCGATCACCGTTCGCCGCCGAACTCGACGAAATCATACGCAACCGCGACCGAACGGCCACCTGGCATCCGGTCCTGACGCTGCTCAAGACCCGGTACAACCTGTCCATCAGTTCGCCCCAGCTTCTGATCGGGCATGAAAAATATCATAGTTGCATTCAACGTATCACTGCATCGCGCAATCCAGAAAGGAAAGAAGATGACCGAAACTAACACCGAAGCCCGTCGCCTAAGAGGTGATCACTGCCTCAACGTTTTCGTGTCGTACGAATTGAAAGAGAAATTGAAAGCCCTGGCCTCGAAATATGATCGCACGACCTCGGACATGGTTCGCGCGGTCCTGCGTATCGGTATTCCGATGATGGAAGGGTTGTCCGAGGCGGAGGAGATCATGGTCCGCGAATACATAGCGCTCTTTCGAAAGCTCCGCCAGGTCAAGTCACTCAAGGAGATCTGACAGCCCCTTGGAAAACTCGGGGAATTACCGGACGCCGAGAAAAAGCTTGAGGCTGCCGGACGTTCGTGGTATACTCCAACCGGTTTGAAACAGGGAACTCGGCTATGTATGTGAAGCAGAGAACGGCGAAAAAAAAGAGTACACTGACGGGAGCCGGTTTACACACCGGCAACAGTTGCACTATGACCTTCAAGCCGGCGCCGCCCGGCACCGGGATTCGGTTTGTCCGCACCGATCTGCCGGACCGGCCGTGGGTCCAGGCGGATATCGATCATGTCGTGGATGTCTCGCGGGGTACGACACTTCAGGCGGGGGAAGCAATAGTCCACACCGTGGAGCATGTGCTGGCGGCCTTTGCGGGCTTGCAGATCGACAATCTGATAGTCGAACTGGACAACAATGAACCGCCGGTCGGTGATGGCTCGGCCCGACCGTATGTCGACAAGCTGCTCGAGGCCGGTATCGAGGATCAGGACGCCGACAAAGTCTATCTCGAAATCGACACGCCCATGGCGTACAGCGAGCCGGACCGAGGTGTCGATGTGGTGGTGACACCGTCGGATGAGATGCGCATAACTTTCATGATCGACTACAAGAACCCCGCCCTCGGTACCCAATATACGTCACTGGTTGATCTGGAGCAGGAGTTCGTGGAGGAATTCGCACCCGCTCGCACCTTTTGTTTCCTTTCCGAAGTGGAACAACTCAGGGAGGCGGGGTTGATCAAAGGGGGCGGTCTTCACAACGCGGTTGTGATCTACGATGGCGATGGCGGGCAGGTCGAGGTGGATCGCATCCGCAAGGCGCTTGATCTCAAAGAGGAGGCGTTTGTCGGTGAGACCGGTATTATCAACGACATCCCCCTGCGCTTTCCGAACGAACCGGTCAGGCATAAGGCGCTCGATCTTTTGGGAGACCTGTTTCTAATCGGGGTGCCGTTCAAGGGCCACGTGTTGGCGGCACGGTCCGGGCACAAGGCCAACGTTGCGCTGGCCAAAAAGATGCGTGACCTTTACAAGAAAAAGAAACTGGCCGGCCGTTACGATGCTAAGGGCGGTGATGTCTTTTTCGACATTAACTCGATCCTGAAGATCATGCCGCATCGCTATCCCTTCCTGTTGATCGACCGCATTCTCGATCTGGAACCGGGCAAGCGAGTGGTGGCGATGAAGAACGTGACCATCAACGAGCCGTTCTTTCAGGGGCATTTCCCCGGACATCCGATAATGCCGGGCGTCTTGATTCTGGAGGCGCTGGCCCAGGCCGGCGGCGTGCTGTTGCTGCATGAGATTGAAAACCCGGAGACTAAGGTAGTCTATTTTATGGGCATCGATAACGCGAAATTCCGTAAGCCGGTTATGCCGGGTGATCAGTTGCGTTTCGAGTTGGAGATGAAGAGTTTTCGACGCATGACCTGCAAAATGTCAGGCACGGCGTATGTGCAGGATAATGTTGTGGCGAGCGCCGACTTCCTGGCTATGGTGGTGGATCGATGACGGACATTCACCAAACAGCGATTGTATCGCCGAAGGCGGAGTTGGCTGACGATGTTATCGTTGGGCCGTACACGGTCATAGAGGAAAACGTGCAGATCGGGTCGGGCTGCAAGATAGCCTCGTCGGCGTTGATTGCTTTCGGTGCGCGGCTGGGGGAGAACGTGACGGTGGCGCACGGCGCTGTGATCGGTACAGTGCCGCAGGACTTGAAATTCGGGGGAGAGGATTCCGTGGCGGTGATCGGTGATGGCACGGTTGTGCGTGAGTACGCCACGATCAACCGTGGGACCAAAGATCGGGGCGAGACAACGGTGGGCAAGAACTGTCTGTTGATGGCTTACTCGCACACGGCGCACGATTGCCTCATCGGCGATCACGTGATCCTGGCCAACTCGGTCAATCTGGCCGGGCATATCGAGATCGGCGACTATGCTATCCTCGGAGGGGTGTTGCCGATACATCAATTTGTCAAGATCGGTATGCACGCTATGGTCGGTGGCGGCTTCCGGGTGCCTCAGGATGTTTGTCCCTATGCCCTGGCGGGTGGCTATCCTTTGAAGATAATGGGTCTCAATGCGACCGGGCTGAAGCGTCGCGGCTTTTCCAAAGAAGCCCTGGCCGGCCTTCAGAAAGCCTTCAAGCTTCTCTTCAACAGCGGCCTGAACACCACGCAGGCGGTTGAACGCATCACAAGCGAACTTGAGATCACACCCGAGATACAGATCATCCTCGATTTCATTGCACAGTCCACGCGCGGGCTGGTGAAGTAAAGCGTAGCATTTCACAATAAGAGACAGACGTTGTCAGGTGTCAACTGGATGGAGACGGCTCACACCAACATCCTCATCACCGGCCTTCCAGGTGTCGGCAAGACGACCGTTATCAAAAAGCTGTGCGCCGAGGTCGCGCATCTCAACCCGGTCGGGTTCTACACGCAGGAAATCAGAGAGCAGGGAGTACGTAAAGGGTTCGAACTGGTGTCGCTGGATGGTCGCAAAAGCATACTCTCGCACGTCGATATCCGGTCGCAGCACCGTGTCGGCAAGTACGGTGTGGACATTGCTGCCTTTGAGGGATTTCTGGATACGATAGATTTCAATGGACCTGCGACCGGCTTGATCGTGATTGATGAAATCGGCAAGATGGAGTGCCTGTCGGACAAATTCCGTCGGCTGCTCGTGCGTCTACTCGACAGCGACAGCCAACTCGTGGCTACCATCGCCCTTAGGGGGGGCGGTGTTATCGATCAAACGAAAAACCGAGCCGACGTCAGGCTCCTGCAGATCACACCGAAGTCACGTGACGGACTTCCCGCGTGCATCACCGAGATGCTGGCTGGCGAGTAAGGTCCGTCAGCCGTGGCGCGAAGGAACGGTTTCATCGGTCCGCATGTGGTTACGATTCTCCATTTTGTGCTGTACAAACGAGTGGTGGCTATGTAAATTATTCTTGATGAGTCGGCCGCAGGACAATGCTTCATCAAAGGGAGGTTAAACGCCCTATGGGTTCGTTTGCCGGGTTAGCATGATATGGCTCTCAAGTACGCGCTTTTAGTTCTGTCTGTCGCCTTGGTGGGACCAATCCGGGCGGCCGAGACTGATTCATGGCAGGAACTGCTTCAGCAGGCGGACTCTCTTTCTGAGGAACTGCAGCAGGACACTGCCATTGCCCTCGGTACTCTCGCCTTGTCGGAGGCGGAGGCCGAGTTCGGCGCCGAGGATACCACCGTGGCTCACATCCTCCACCGAATTGGCAACTATCACTTTTACAAACAGGAGTATTCAGTCGCCGAGACTTTTCATCGGCGTGCTTTAGCCATTCGTCAAAAGATTCTTGGCCCGAGTCATGAGGCGGTGGGATACAGTTTGACAAGTCTCGCCGTGATCTATCGACGATTGGGCAAGTACGCTGAAGCTGAACCGTTTCAGGAGCGCGCTTTGGAGATTTGGGAGGAAGCCTTCGGTCCGAACCACGAGAATGTAGCCTGGGTGCTGAACAATCTCACCACCTTGTGTGAGTTTCAGGGCAAGTTTGCCGAAGCGGAAGCGCATTGTCTGCGAGCGCTGGCCATTTGGGAGAGTGTCTACGGCAATGAACATCACTTGGTGACTGTAGGTCTAAGTACTCTGGCAACCTTGCGCAAGGAGCAAGGTAAGTACGCGAAGGCTGAGTCGCTATTCGTGCGAGTGCTGGCCATCCGCGAAAAGGCTCATGGCACAGATAGCTCATGGGTAGCGGCCACTCTGATCGATCTGGCGAATCTCTATCAACTCCAGTGCAGGATTTCAGAGGCTGAAGCCTATGCTCGCCGAGCCCTCGCCCTGGCTGAAAAAAGCCAGGGTCCGAACCACCCCATGGTGGCGGGGTACTTACACAAGCTGGCCGATCTGTATTGTGACCAAAGCAAGTATGACGAAGCTGAACCGATGCTTGTGCGAGCTCTGACCCTCAAGAAGAGAGTGTTGGGAAGTGACAACTTCGAAGTAGCGACCATCGAAAAAACCTACTCCAAACTTCTCCGACTGCGAGGAGACAAGGCGAAAGCGTTGGGAATGGCGGCACGAGCCTGTAAGACAATGCACAAGAGCTTCGTTGGTAATGCCATGGTGCTGTCGGAAAAGGACGCACTCGGCTTCTCTCAGTTGCTGTACAACTCAGTTGACAACTTCATCAGTTGCTTTGTAGAGCTTGACTCCAGTGATCCTACGGCCAACAAGAAGGCCGCGAATCTCATTCTCGCTACTAAAGGGCGAGTATCCGATGGTCTGTTTGATCGTCAGAAGGCACTGGTATCAGAAACAGATTCAGCAACCTTATTGTCTGCAGAGGCTCTGAGGATTGCAAAACTTCAATTGTCGCGACTTTATGTAAAGGGTCCGGATAATGATCTGAACCAGTTTCGAAGTGACTTGGATTCTCTGACCTTACGAGTAAACGAACTGGAGACCGATCTCTCGCGCCGTAGCGCCAGTTTCAGGAAGAAACGGCGAATAAGAGAATTAAACGTAGACAGTATACGCGCATCGCTCCCGGAAAACTCATGTCTGATTGAGTACTTGAAGTATGATTACCTGAGTCTCCAGCCGGACAGTGCCATTCCTCATTATCTTGCCATCGTGGTGTCAGAAAGCGCCGAGCCGGTGATTCTGAATATCGGGCCATCGGCACCGATCGACAGTCTAATTGACCTATACCGGCAGCACATGCTGCGGGTGCCATTGGCCGGCCTCCCATCAAATGAAGATGTGGAAAAATACCGAGGCCTTGCCAGAGGATTGTATCGGAGGATCTGGAAGCCTGTGGAAAACCACACCTCCGCTGAGAAGTTGGTCTTGATTGCCCCTGACGGTGGATTGAACCTGGTTTCCTTCGCGGGCCTGATGGATGACGCAGGAACATATCTGATTGAAAGGCACCCGATACATTATCTCTCGGCCGGACGTGATCTGGTTCGGCTGAAAGACGCTGCAACACCGGCGGTCGGTCTGCTGGCCTTCGGAGACCCTGATTATGATGCCTCCGTCAGGGATCGGTTATTGACTACCGCTTCGCTTCGAGACACTGTCCTCTACCCTGAATACAGTGTATCCCAAGGCTCTCGAATGGGGCGTGGTGAGTTCAGACAAATGAAGGTAAGCCCTTTGCCCTGGACACGTCGGGAAGTGAAACGAATAGCTCGGGCATGGACGACAACACGGGACGAGCCGGTCGAGCTGTATTGCGGGTTAGAAGCCAGCGAGGACAGATTGAAAGCCGAAGCACCGGGCAAGAGAGTGATTCATCTGGCGACTCACGGCTATTTTCTGCAGGACAATGCTTCTTCGGAAAACACTGAGGGGGGAACCCACAAGAAATATCACGCGGCGGAGAGAAACCCTCTGCTAAATTCGGGGCTGTTTTTCGCCGGAGCGAATCAGCGTGGTCAGGTTTCGGATGGGGCAGAGGTGGACGACGGCATCCTCACAGCTTTCGAGGTTTCGGCAATGAATCTCCAGGGTACCGAGTGGGTTGTGTTGTCGGCGTGCGAGTCGGGTCTTGGCGAAGTAAAAGCCGGTGAAGGTGTCTGGGGGTTGCGACGCGCCTTCCAGATGGCCGGGGCGCGAACAGTGATTAGCGCGCTGTGGTCGATACCTGACAAGCAAACAGTGTCGATTATGGAGCAGCTGTACTCCTCTTATGACACGGATATAGCCATTGTTATGCGGCAGATGGCAAGGAATGAGATCGAGAAGATGCGCAACCGTGGCTTGCCGGATCATCCTTACGCATGGGCTGCTTTTATTGCCATTGGCGACTGGCGGGGCGCACAGTAGGTCAAGGTTTCATGTGGATTTCAAAAGGCTGGGTTATCTCTAAGCTGTCGTTATCCAGAATATCATAGAGAACGAGTTCATATGTTCCGGGTGACATGATAAGTTCAAGTGTGGCGAAACCCAGACTGTCAAAAGTAACCAGTGGTGCTACTTGGAAGATAAGTGAATCGAGGGCTACGTCGCGGATCTGGAGTCTGTAATCATGATTCTCCTCCGGATCCACATATACTCGCCCGACGAATGTGAAGCTCTCAGATTCGGTCTCAAAAACCGTCGGCGTCGATACTGTCCGGGTGACAGCCGGGAATGTTCCCTCGAGCCTTGCCGACGGTTCAGAGCCATCGTAGGTCATCATGGTCACGCCGACAATGATGATCACTGCAGCCGCTGCAACAGCCGTCAACGGCCTCCACAATCGCCGGGTCAGATCAGTTATGGCGACATCTTCAGACGTCGTACCAACAGTCCGGTCAAGTTCTGTGATCAGTGGAATTCCCCCGGTCGGCATCAGGTCATCAAGCTCGCTCGGCAGTGTCTTGAG
>CBDUZQ010000097.1:0-8413 GCA_965371755.1 uncultured bacterium | reverse complement strand
GCCAAATTGCGCGATGATCTGGTTGTCTCGCCCACGGTCATAGAAGGCGAGACAGTTTACAATATCAAGGACCCTATCAAGGGAACTTACTTCCGGCTGCGCGAGCCGGAATACTGGCTGGTCAGTCAGCTCGACGGCGTGACCTCGTATACTCAAATCGCCGAACGCTTCCAGAGCAAATTCCAGTTGAACATCAGTGAGGAAAACGTCCTGCAGTTTGTGCAGGCATTGGAGAAGCTCTACTTTCTCGACAATGCGCGAGCCGAACAGGCCGTATCACGCACCAGCTACCTGATAGACAAGCATGGCTCCTTGTTCTCGAGATTGCTGTTCGTCAAATTCAAGGCGTTCAATCCGGGTAAGCTTCTGGATCGGCTGACATCGATCTATCGTCAGTTCCACAATCTTTATGGTCTCGCCTTGCAGGCTCTGCTTATTGTGCTGGGGATGTGGATTCTGTTGACTAACTCGGCGGAGTTCTCGGTTAGCTTGCACAGCATCTTCAATCTTGGTTCGATTATGGTGGTGATCACGGCGATTTTCATTTTCTTCATAGTGCACGAATTCGCCCACGCCGTTATCTGTCGTTACTATGGGGGAGAGGTGCGCGAAATGGGTTTCTTACTGCTGTACTTCCAGCCGGCTTTTTATTGCGATCTGTCGGATGCCTGGCTGTTTAAGAAAAAGCGCCACCGCCTGGCTGTAACCGCGGCCGGACCCTACTTTCAACTGGTACTCATGGCCGTCGCGACGATAATGTGGCGGATCACAGTGCTCGGCAGCGGTCCCAACGACCTGGCTCGCATCGTCGTGATCATCAGTTGGGTCACGCTCCTGGTGAATTTGAATCCCCTGATAAAACTGGATGGGTATTACCTTCTGTCGGACTGGGTGGACATTCCCAACCTGCGCCGCAAGTCATTCGGCTACCTGGGCAACGTGCTCAAGCGCCGACTGCTCGGCTGGCCGGTGGATGCAATCGAAGTGTCTGTTCGGCAGCGAAGAATCTTTCTGGTCTATTCGGTGTGTGCGGTGCTCTATACCACTATCCTGCTGGCGTGGGTGCTGTCGGTAGTGGCCGAGTTCCTGATGGGTATTGCCGGGGGGCTTGGATTATTGTTGTTGATTACTTTCCTGTTTCTTACTTTAAGGACAAGTATTGTAGGACTGAGTCAAGGAGTTGTCAAACATATCAGATTCATGAAAACCCTTTTGAGAAGCCCGCTGCGACTCGCTGTACATATTGCCCTCGCAGCGATAGTAGTTGTCGTGATGGTTGCCATCCCGTTCCCCAAACGGGTCACCGGCGAAGTTGCCATCCGGCCAATCGCTGAGTGTACCCTGCGGTTGAACAAACATGGCCAGTTGGAAACGGAATACCGACGGCGCGGCGTCAACGCCGACCGCAAGACCAGTTTCCTGCAGATGACCTCAACCGATCTGGCCGCCCTGAAACTGGTGCGCCTGGTGAAGGATGGTCAGGAGGTGAAGGCTGGAGACTCGGTGGCTGTGCTCGCTTCCAATCAGGTAGCCAATGAGATTGCGGCCGAGACATCGGTGCTTGAGAAGGTAGAGAGTGAACTGGCGCTCTTGATGGCTCCACCTAAGAAAGAAGCCGTCGCTGAGGCGGAGGCACAGGTGACAGCGGCGAGAGCCAACTATCAGCAGCGGGACCGTGACCTCCAGAGGATTGAAGAACTGGCGTCCAAGGACCTGATCACCCACGAAGAACTGGACACGAAACGAGCCGAAGTTGCCATAGCCAAGGCGGAGTTGGTAAACAAAGACGCGTCCCTCCAATTGTTGCGGTCTCCGCCGAAACCGGAAGAGGTAGCAGTCCTCCAGGCTGAGATTGATAGACAAATGGCGAAGTTGGGATTCCTGAGGTCCCAGCAAGCAGCGCAAACCATCAGAGCGCCGATGTCCGGTCGGGTAGATATCAGACAGGCCGACGATGAGATACTCTCAATCGTGGACGACCGCGAGGTCGAAATACTGGTGCCGGTTTCTGATTTCGATGTTGAGCTAATCAAGCTGGGTCAGGAAGTGCAATTGAAAGTACGCTCATACCCAAGCGAAGTTTTCCAGGGCAAGGTGACCCATGTGCCGTTGAGCGCCGAGGTTGTTGACAACAATGCGATCTTTGCAGTATCCGTGGTTGTCGACAATGAGGAAGGACGGCTTCGCAACGGGATGACCGGGTATGCCAAGATCGAGTGCGGACGATCGTCACTTATCAGGAAAATAATCCGCAAGATCGCATCCAACGTGCGGGTTGAGTTCTGGTCCTGGTGGTAATTCCGTTCCCCTCGCGGAAACGTTTGCCAACTTTGAGGGTGTATTGAGGGATTGCAACAGCTAAACCACGATTTAGAGGGGGCGGAAGTTCACATTGCGCTTGACAAATCTCGTCTTGTTGCCTATAATCAGTTGGGCTCTGGGGTCTAGCACGTTGATGGTTGTGGTGTCATGGTGACACTTGCTCCAGGGCAAACTATAGGATAGCAAGGAGGTGAGTTAATGAAAGATTACAAGCTCACAGTCGAGGTCTTGGAAGCCCGCATCGCTCCGGCATTTAGTCAGGGCGGTCAATAAGGCTTCAGGCCTTCTTTGTTTTCAAAGACTGGAGGCAGGTGTTTCAGGCACCTGCCTTATTTTTTTGGCCCAGCGATGCAGCCATACGCCTAATTTCGCCAACCAGGAATTTGATCGTGCGCCGACTCTGGTACCTCAGGCGATCTTCGGGATCGCTGATATCGCCGGCAATCTTCTTGGCGGCGTCGAGCGCTTCTCTAAAGTATGAGTAAGCTTGCTCGAAATCTCCGAGTTCGGAGTGCATTCGTCCAAACTGCGTGTAGACGTCCACCGTCTCCGGGAGGAGCCCAGCCGTAGCGGCGACTTTCTGGGATCGTTGCAAGTATCGCTCAGCTGCCTCATACCGCCCGAGATTGATCATCAGCTCTCCCGCCAGGTTACATAGCGCAGGTGTCTCGATTTCGTCCGGCATTTTGTCTAGCTCGACTAAGATATCGACGTACTGATCCGGGTTTGCTGCCTGGTCTTCACAGCGCAACATTCGGCCCATAGCATTGAAATCAATCAAGAGCTTTTCGCGTTCCAACTTGAGTTCTGCGGCCAAAGCACGGGCTCGCTGGAGATACTGAGAATCATCGGATATCCTGGTAATCACCAGCAGTGCTTCCAACTCCGTCGTTTTCTCTTTGACCGCCGCTCGCCGCTGCATGGTTGCTACCGCAATACGCATGGCGTCGTCGCTGTCACCGCTTCGACGGCGCAAATCGGCCAGGCTTATTTCCAATTGAGCACGTCCCAGATGATCTTCTACTTCGTCGTAGGCAACGGCTGCTTCACGATAAAGCGCTTCGGCTTCACTGAACCGCCCCAGTCGTTTGAGAGTTTTTGCCATGCCGGCTTTGAATGCCGCTAAATGGGGGCGATCATCCAACTCAACGGCCAGCGCCATGCCTTCCGTGAGGTACTGGATTGATCGTTTCAACTGTCCGGTAGAAGCCATGATGGCTGTCAGGTTCTCCAGGTTGAAAAGAATCTCTTTCTGCGTGCCGAGGCGACGGTTGATTACAAGTGAGCGCTCGAGGCACTCGACCGCTTCGGACGGATCGCCGCGCAAATGGTGGGCGTAGCCGAGATTATTGAGAATGCGAGCTTCTTCAAGCTGGTTGCCGTCCACTCTACAAATCTCGATTGACTGACGAAACAGACGCACCGTCCGCTGCAGATTTCCCAGGATGGCAAAGATCGAGCCGATGTTGCTCAAGGTAGAGGCGACGTCGCCCATCGATCCGAGTCGTCGTTGAATTCTCAGCGCCCGGCGATAACTTTTCAAAGCCGCCGGGTAGTCCGATCCAACCCAGTGGATGTTGCCGAGGTTATTGAGGGTATGTGAAAGCTCCAACTCGTCTCCAAGTTCGCTGTAGATGCGTTGAGCAGTTTCCAACGCCGCCAGGCCGGCGAGGTGGTCCTGCATCATCTTATACAGATCGCCGAGGTCCTTGTATGTCTCGGCCAGTAGCTTGTCGACGGGACGACCATGATACTGCTCAATGATGGCATTGTAGGTGACCATGGCGGCCTCGGTCGCACCGGTCTCTTTGAGTATGTCTCCCCGGATCATCAGTAGTTGGCGAACATCGAAGGTCCTCTCGATCATCTCAGCATAGCTGATAACACTGTTCAAGAGGTTGAGGGCTGTTTCGTTGTCGTGGCTCTTGTTCAGCATGACGGCGGCCTGATAGGCGCAGCGTTCGCAGGCAACGAGATCACCGGCCTGCAAATAGAGCCGTGTGGCCACCTCCAACCGTTGGCGCTTCTCCGCCCTGGGAGCCGCTTTTGCAGATAACGCTCTAACAGTCGACGGTTTCAGGAGCGGCCGGATAAGTTCGGTCAGTGCCCCAGCCTCAGCCGGCGCTTTGTTGCTGCCAAACAGTTCGAGAGCGGCGTCGGGTGACGGTTGTCCCGTTATCGCAGTCTGTACTATCCGGCGGCGTTCACGGAAGGATGCGTCCCCGAAAACACTAAGCGTCTTGCGACGAGAACGTGACGGCCAGTAGATGTCTCTGGTGAAGACGAACCTGCCCTGATCAAACACCAGGTTGCCCTTGAGAAAGTTGGTTGTCAGGACGGCCCGGAGTTGTTTCGAATCAGAGTCGGTCAGGAGATCAAGCCATTGGCGTTGCCGGGGATCGAGGTTCAGCGCAGCCCTGATGTTATTGAGATAGGAATCCTGTGGATTCACCAGGTGCTTCGGTTGCAGCGCCCGCTCAAACGGATAGGTAGCCCCGATGTCACGCAGACGTTGGCATACTTCCCATCCATCGGCGGGACGATTCTGAGGGTTCTTTTCTAACAGGGCGGCCATTATCTCCCATACGGCTGGACTAAGGCCATCGCGATAATCGTCCAGCGGTGCTGGATCGGCCTCGCTAACGCGACTGTTGATACGTACCGGATCGGCGTCATTACCTTCGATAAACGGATGACGTCCGGCCAGAAGGGAGTAAGCTGTCACTCCGAGCGCAAACAGATCGGAGCGATGATCACAGATTGAGTCAGCAATAACCTCCGGCGCCATATAGCCTACCGTGCCCAAACCGGCGCGAGCCTCTGAAGTTTCATCAACGTGTCGACCCAGCGAGAAATCCGACAGCTTCAGGTAGAACAGGTCGTCTCCGGTTGTATCGGACCACGTCGACGGCAGAAAGACGTTTTGTGGTTTGAGGTCACCGTGAACCAAACGGTGCTGCTCCAAGTACTGCAAGTTCAGGGCCAGAGCACTGATGAGATTCAGCATCAGCGGGACATTATCTACCCGTCCGGTCTGGTCCAGGGTGGGACCCTGGCACAACTCCAGCAAGAGATAAGGCTGTCGGCCATCAGAGTATTCGAGTATTCGCACGAGCCCGGGGAACCTCAGGCTGCCGACGAGCATGTTTTCGCGATGGGCGAGATGAGCAAAGAATGATACGGTCTCAGGATTGTTGTCCAGCGGATACTTGAGGGCTGCTTCACGCCGCTGGTCGGCGACGTAAACCCTGATGACTTCGGCGGTTCCCCCGCGACCGAGATGATCCAGGTATTGGAGACCGGGCGGCAGGGGCGGACGATTCATGTTATTCTCGAGCGGTTGGGGTGGTGCGGAGGCGGGGCAGGATCACCGCAAAAGTCGTACCTCCGCCGGCGCGTGACCTGACCGTCAATTCCCCCTGATGGTTTTCAATTATCCTCTTGCAGTTAGACAACCCCAGCCCATGACCGCCTTTCTTGGTGGTGAAGTGCGGCGTGAAAACCCTGGCTAAAGTTTTCTCCGACATGCCGGTGCCATTGTCGGATATGTCGATAGAGATTCGTTCTGTTTGATCACTGTAGTCGGCAACAATACTGATCTCGCGCTTGAAATCCTTGCCGGCGTCCTGCTCCTTGATAGCTCTTTCTTCGATAGCGTCGGCGGCATTGTTGAGCAGATTCATCAGGACCTGCTGAATCTGACCGACATCCATCTCCAGATTGGGAATGTTTTGACCAAGGTCGATTGTGAAGTGCATCCGTTTGAACCTCGGCTGTACCCGCATCGTGAACAGAAGATCCTCGATCAGGTGCTTGACATCATAGCTGATATGCTCCGGCTCCGGCTTGGAGAAATCCATCAGGTTGTCGACGAATCGCTTGATTTTGAAGACATTCTCAACAATCGACTTGGCGTTGAAGCGCGCCTTATCGTACTTCTCGCGATCGAGATTCATCCCCATCAGTTCGGCGTTGGTTGAGGCGATGGCCAGATAGTTGTTGAGTTCGTGAGCGATGGAGGCAGCCATTTCACCTTTGGCGGCAAGCTTTTCCGAGATGATGACGTATTTCTCCATCACCACTTTC
Organism: uncultured bacterium; assembly: GCA_965371755.1. Taxonomy (GTDB): domain Bacteria; phylum Zixibacteria; class MSB-5A5; order GN15; family FEB-12; genus JAJRTA01. The sequence goes on along the minus strand of CBDUZQ010000097.1, from coordinate 2,005 downwards.
TCGGTGATGTCTTCAATCGTTACTATCAACCCATTGTCACCTTGCGGTAAGGCGGAAATCGAGGAGATCTTTATCGACAGTACTTTTTCGACATAGCCCGTATTGTGAAAATAGCGCGGTTCTGAAAAGTCTTCGGCGGTAACAAGGGCTGTGTTGATCATGCTTTGCCAACTGCCCTGCTGATCAGACGGCAGGAGATCGAGGAACATGGTCGGTGATTCACCGTCGCCCAATGTTCTGACGGTATCAACGTTTACCTCAAGGATCTCCAGGGCGCTCGAGTTGATCGTGACTACCCTGCCGCGCTCATCTACTACTACCATCCCGATCGGAGACTTGCTGATCACCGACTCATTGTATTGCTTCAGCCTTAGGAGCGAATCGTAGTGCGCGGCATTACGAAAAGCACCTGAAGCCGCCTGTGCGTACAGTTCGAACAGGTACAGATCGGACTTGAGAAACATCCGCGCTTCGTTCGAGTTGTCGACGTATATGACGCCAATGACCTCATCCTTGTCCTTGATCGGTACGCACATGATCGAGCGCAGGTGCAATTCGACAACCGACGCCTGCTGAGCGTAGCGCTCATCGGAGAGGGCATCGGAAGTATAGACTGACTTTCCGGTGGCTGCTACTTGTGAGGTTACGGAGTTCGATATTCTGAACTCCTCCTCCATCATCTCTTCCTGACACAGGTTGTAGGCGGTGCGGATCTGAAGCGCTCCGTTTTCGTCAAGCAGCATGATCAAGCCGCGCTCAGCCTGCATCAGTTCGATCGCCTTGCGCATCACGATTTGCAGCACATCGTCCAGGAGCAGCGATGAATTGATAGCATGCAAAACGGTCAGCAACGCCTGAAGATCGGCGGTTGCCTTGGCGCCGTCAGGGTTTCTCAGATCGATGCGCGGATTGGTATCGGCTACCTCATCCAGCGTCGCTTCCAGGTCGGCAAAGATGTCAACGGTATCCCCGGACGACACGGTCTTGTCGTGTGGATCAGGAGGCCTATTGGTGGTCTTGGTGGTTCTCTTTTGGTCAATAGATGTCATTAAGCCGATCTCTCATACAGACGTTTACACTGTATCAATTATCGGCCCTTAGGGGCGAAGCATTAGCCGACCCAAAATCCCGGGCTGTCCTAACCGATGTTCTCTTTGTTACTTGCGACGAACCTCGGCCGGTGAGAACGGCAGGGTACGGCCGGAAAAACTCTCTCGACCAAAGCCGGTGAGTTTCAAGAAATGTCGAAAGAGGTACTCAAGAGCCGACTCATCGTTCCCAAGGGAGTCGCCTCTCGGTGCTAAGGTATAGCCGGTCATGGAGATACACGTTAGTTCGAGACTGAGGTGGTAGCGGCGGAGGCTGTCCAATCGGGCGTAATCGATCAAGTCGATGACCACTGAGTCAGCCAGGAATCGATGCATCCCGGCCAGCGTGGCAAATCTGCCGGACTGTTGGAAATCTTTGCCGCCCGTCTGGAGAACAAAATCCTCGGTGATTATTCGATATCCAATTCTCACCATCCCACCCTTGACTTCTATCGTCTCAGCGCCCCAGAGGCGACGAGGGCGTTTCAGGGTTAGTTGGAAATCAATGACCAGATCGATTCCGTCGCGGATCTTGTCGACCCGGGTCGACGACACCAGCGGAGCCAGATCCAGCCAGGCTGCCAACTGTGGTTCGTTGTCGAAAACACCGAAGTCCAGTTGCTCGGCGCTGTGTCCGTCAGAGGCCGGGACGATGAGAAGTACCGCCACCGTCAACAATCGCACTAGATGCAAGATTTTCTGCATACCTCGTGCAGCCTGGTTCTATCCTTCTAAAAAACCTGGGCCAGGCGGACATAGATTTTGGGATCGTCGTCGTCGGAACTGTCCAGCCGCTTGGCGAGGCTGATGCGGAAATCGCTGCCGAACGACAGGGCAATCCCCAGCGAGTGTTTGAGTTCGATGTCATCGCCTAACCTTGTCTCGTTGGCGATCTGGCCCATATCCCAAATGATCGA